>JAFEBR010000414.1 GCA_018242565.1 Planctomycetota bacterium
AAAACGGCCCCCTCACGCAACTCGCTTCGCTCGGACGCTGTCACCGGGGTTCGCCCCAACTCAATTTGCAGATCGACGAACCGGCCGTCCGATGATGTCTCAACCGGCAATTCCGGTGAGCCAACCGTGTCCAGATCATCGAACCGGGGAAACTCAAAGGGGGCGGGTTCCGCCACTCGGTCCCGACCATTCGCTCGCAAATTTTGAGGTGTCGTCGGGGCCAGACCCTTCGAGCCGGGGGACGGAGTCCTCATGGGTGCCAGAGCGCTCCCCGAGTCTTCGCCAGCAGCCGGTGGCAACCGACCGGAAAACTCCGGAGAAACGCCAGGTTCTTCAATGTCGTAGGCCACAACTCCCCCCAGGCACATGCCATCCGCGACGGCTCGCAGGCGACAAAAGCCCCCGTCAAGCCCGGGCTATATACGATTCCCCGGGAAACGCGTCAATTGCGATCACCGCACGCGCGACCAGGTCCGGAGCGGTCGTCCGGAGATTGCCAACGGGTGGGCCCCGGAAATCTCTGATCTGCGTCCCGGGAGCTGTAAAAAATGCAAAACTCCTAGCGACTCATTTGCGACCATTCGCTAGAATCCGGCCGTTCTGGGAATAACGTGTTCTGGCAAGGGAATTGCCGTGACAGTTCCGGTTCAGCGCAAACCGTGCGAATCCCAGTGAACGCAGCGGAGAAGATTGAATGGATGCGATTTCCCTAAAACTGCGAGTTCAACGCCAAACGGCCGGAAGCACCCCCGCGGTCGGAATGCCGAACAGCGAGACTGTCGCGGCACGTCCCCCCGCCCCGGCGGTTCAGTCGCCCATGGTGGAATCGAAATCAGATCTCCCGACGGCATCCCGCGTCGCCCCCGCGCGTCCGCAGGAAGTGTCGGCCCCCGTGCGTCTTCCACACAACAATCCACACCAGCCGCCGCCCGTTGCGGTCGTGCCACAGCCATCTCCGGAGGCCGCGACGCCCCGGGTGTCGCGCCCCACTCGGGCCACGCACGAACAGCCGGTACCGCCTGCCAGTGCCCGGTCCACGAAAGAACCACAGGTCAGTACCTGGCGAAAATCCAGTTTTCGTTCGACGGCCATTGCCCTCGTGGCCGTGCTGGGGGCCGCCGCCGCGGCATTGGGGACATCACTGGCGGAGAGTGATTCCGAGCCGGTGTCGGCCAAAGGGGAAGCGGCCTCGCGGTTTTCCAATCGGCTGGCCCGCGAGTCGAGTCCCTACCTGCTGGCCCATGCCCACAACCCCGTGGACTGGTATCCCTGGGGCCCTGAAGCACTGGCGAAGGCAAAGCAGGATGATAAACCGATTTTCCTGTCCATTGGCTACAGCAGTTGCCACTGGTGCCACGTGATGGAAAAGCAGGTGTTCTCGGATCCCGAAATCGCCCGCTACATGAATGAGAACTTCATCAACATCAAGGTCGATCGCGAAGAACGGCCGGATCTCGATGACGTGTATATGACGGCACTGCAGGTCTATTTCCAGGCCATGCGCTCGAATCAGACGGGGGGTTGGCCGCTGTCGATCTTTCTGACACCGGATGGCCGGCCACTGGGCGGGGGCACGTATTTCCCCCCCACCGACGACAACGGACGCGTAGGCTTCCCCACGCTGATGAAACGGGTCGTGGCCGCCTGGAAAGAGAATCGCAAGCAACTCGAAGAAAATGCCGACATTCTGGCCGACGGCGTTCGCGCCAGTCTGAAAACCAGAGTCCCGACCGAGGCCGTTTCGCTCGAACTGGGGATGATCGCTCCGGTCATCAAGAGCCTGGCCGATACGTTCGACGAACAATATGGCGGATTCGGGTTCACGTCGAAATCACCCGATCGGCCCAAATTCCCGGTTCCTTCGAAACTGGCACTGCTGCAGTACGAAGCCAAACGGCGGAACAACGAAAACGCCGCCCGCATGCTGTACCAGACGCTCGATCGCATGGCCGCTGGCGGGATTTATGATCACGTGGGGGGCGGGTTTCACCGATACAGCACCGATCGCTTCTGGCGCGTGCCGCATTTCGAAAAAATGTTGTATGACAACGCGCAATTGATCGATGTCTACGCCGAGGCGTTTCGCCACACGAACCAGCCTCATTACCAGGAAGTGGTTGAAGACTCGATTGAATTCGTGTTTCGCGAGTTACGCGATGCGAAGGGAGGCTTCTACGCCGCCCTGGACGCCGACTCGGAAGGTGTCGAAGGCAAGTTCTATGTCTGGACCGACAAAGACCTCGCCAAGGCGCTGACGCCGGAAGAACGCACCGTGTGCAATGCCCTCTACGGTACGGGAGGCGAACAGAACTTCGAGATCGGACATGTACTGGAATTCAAGCAGTCCATTGACGAAGTCGCTCGACAGCTCAAGCTGCCGGCCCTGCAGGTGGACAAACAACGCCGGGAAATCGACCGGAAACTGCTGGCCTATCGCCAGAAGCGCCGCCGCCCGGCCTGCGATGACAAGATCCTCGTTTCGTGGAACGGGCTGATGATTCGGGCGTTGGCCAAATCGGGTGTCATTCTGCAGAAACCTGAATACATCCAGGCTGCCGAAAAAGCCGCACACTTCATCTTGAATGAGATGCGGGACCCGCAGGGGCGCCTGCTGCACAGTTACGCCGGCGGCAAAGCACGACTGGCCGCATATCTCGACGACTATGCTTTTTTGAATGAAGGTCTGCTGGCACTGCATCTGGCCACGGGTGACGACCAGTGGGCCCAGACAGCCAAGCAATTAGCCGATCTGCAGTCGGAATTGTTCTGGGACGCCGAGGGGAAGGCCTGCTTCTTTACGGCGAATGACCACGAAACGCTGCTGGCCCGGACCAAGAACCCGTACGATTCGGTGCTGCCGTCGGGGAACAGCGTATCTGTCCGCAATTTGCTGCGACTGACTGCATCCAGCAAACAGGCCAGTTACCGGGAAAAGGCCCGCGAGACACTGGAATTGTTTGCCCCGCTGATCCAGGGGTCGCCCAGCGGCCTGACCAATATGGCACTGGCACTGGCAGAGTACCTGGATACGGTCGAAACCGCCGGAGCCAATCCCCGAGTCCGCAGCCCCAACCTCGGAATTTCTCCCAATCCCGGAATTATTCTGGCCGGCGCGTCAGAACCAGAGAACCCGAAATCCAGCAAGAAGGGACAAACCAAACCGGCCATTGTGACCGGCGAGGCGTTTTTGTCCGTCGACAAACTGCCCCCCGGCAAGACGTGTAAAGTCCTGGTGCAACTGCAAGTGGCCGAAGGCTGGCATATCCACGCCAATCCACCCGGCGACCCCGATCTCGATGTTGCCACAGAAATCGAACTCGACCAGTCCAAGCTGGGGATTGAACTGAAGAACTTGAAATTCCCCAAAGGCAAATCGGTGGATCGTGGCCCGGACGACAAGCCGCAGAGCCTGTACATGGGCAAGGTTAAGGTCATTGGCGACCTGGAAATTCCCGCCAAGGCGGCGGGCCGCGACGAGGAACTTGTGTTGACGGTGGTATTTCAGGCCTGTGACGACGCGCAGTGTCTGCCAACCAAAAAGTTGAAGCTCAAGGTGCCAGTCAAAGTGGCCCGTGCCGACGAACAGATCAAGGCCATCAACGAAACGCTGTTTGCACCGTCATCCACCCGAAAAAAGGCAAATTGACAACACGGCGGCACCCTGCTGGCGGAACAACCAGGTCGCCCCGCAGCAGCCGGGGTCGCGGGTGACTCGAGCCACAGCGAGGCCGGAGACAGGTTGCCCGCGGGTTGGGCGTCGCCGATTGAATGCGAATCTGAAATCGACAACTCGCAGGGACTCGCTGATGAGTAAATTGGCTGAAACGGTTGCAAAAGTCTGTCTGGGCACGCTGTGTGTCGCAGCCATTGCCACATCAACACTGATCGTCAAAGCCCGCTATGACCTCTCGGTCGCAACTCAGCAGGCTCGCCTGGGAGTTCGAGAGGCCGACTCCGAACTGCGGACGCCCGGCGCTCACGACTTGCACGCATTTGCGGACGAATCGGACTCTGTCCGCAGCGATCGCGAGGCGGCGATTCTGAACTCACTGATCGAGCAGGAGTTCGGGGACTTAAGCCCCGAAGAACGGGAAATCTGGAGTGAAGGCCTGCGTGGACGTTCGCCTCAGGACGTCCGCGAGATTCTCGCCATGCGCCGACAGTTCGAACCGCGGGGGATTCAGATTGTCGACGATTATCAATTCCTGTCTGCCGACTCTGAGCCGCCGCGGGCCTTGACCGAAGACAGCATCGCCACGGCCAACCCGATGCCGGCCGAATCAAAATCGCTGATGTCGTATTCACTGGAGGCACTGCAGACCGCGGAACAGATTCTGTTGAATAACATTGCCAATGCCGGCACGGTCGGCTTCAAACGGACGCAAGTGCTGTTCAGCGACCGGCCTTATCGTCCCCTGCCCGTGGCCACATCTGCGGATTCATCTCAACCGCCCCGCGGAGCCGGTGCCACAGCGGTCGACGCCCCCGGAATGCGCCTGGGGTCGGGGACCACTCTGGGTGTCACGCGGCTGGACCTGACCCCGGGAGAATTGCGGCACACGAAACAGCCACTGGACCTGGCCATTCAAGGTGCAGGTTTTTTTCAAGTCAGCGACGGCGATCGCTGCTTCTATACTCGGGTCGGAGCCTTTCAAACCGACACCGAAGGATACCTGGGGTTACTGACGGCCAAGCAATTTCGACGGCTGCAGCCGGAACTGCGTTTGCCGGTCACCGGCAGACCGGTCTCCATTGCCCCGGACGGAACCGTGACCGCGACCGAGGATGAAACCGCACTGACGAACACGCTCGGCCAGTTGCAACTGGCAACGTTTTCAAACGGCGAAGGTCTGCAGGCCTGCGGGGAGGGACTGTTCGAACGAGCGTCTGGATCGGGCGAACCCGTGCTGAAGACGCCTGGCAGTTCCGGATGCGGCGAATTGCGGCAGGGATATCTGGAAGGCTCGAACGTGATCCTCAGCGACGAACTCGCCGAACTGCATCGGCTGCGTGAGTTGATCCAGGCGCTGCGCACGCTGCAGCACGAGCCGTCACCCGGCGCACCAACGCTGCACGACTGATTTCGGAAGTGGATCGCGTTACTGCCGGGCTTCGAATTCGGCCTTGCGTTCGGCCGCACCGGTCTGCATTTGCGCGACGATGTCGAGACCGGCGACATGATTCCAGAGTTTCAGCAACTCGGAATAGACGGGCCCAACCCGGCCGGTGCCAATGGGGCGCTGATTGATGCGGGTTACCGGCAGAATCGTATAGGGGGTTGACGACGTAAAGGCCTCGTCGGCATTGACCACGTCGTACGTCTGGTAATCGCGTTCTTCGAACCGCAGGTCGAGTTGCTCGGCCAGTTCTTTGACGACCTGCTGACTGATTCCCTGCAGCGTATTTCGCGCCGTCGCCGTGATGATTCGGCCCGACTGGACAATAAAGAAATTCGCGGTGCTGGTTTCTGTGACGTTCTCCTGCCGGTCGAGCAAGAGTGCAATGGCCTTGGGGTCAACGAGCCGCGCCTGTTCGTCGGCCAGATACCAGTGCATCCGGCTGCGGGCCTTGATCTTGGGGTCGAGGCACTCGGGGGGCAGATGGCGAATACTGGGGGTAATAACATGCTGCCCCAGAGTGAATTTCTCGGCCCAGAGTTCAAAGGGGAGCGGAAACGTGTGAACACAGACCGTCGGCTTTTTGTGGGTGGCCATTCCCTCGAAACCGGTGTAAACCAGGCTCGTGCCGGCGGTCACGAACATCGAGACTCCGAGGTCGTGATGCTGTGGCACCAGCCGGGAATTATGTTCCAGCAGTTCATTGACCAGGTCGATTAACGCTTCGCGCGTCAGATCAATCTCAAACCCGACATGTTTCAATGAACGATACAGACGATCGATGTGCTCACGGAGCCGAAAACATTCGTGCCGAAAGGTGCGTGCCATTTCGGTCACAGACGCCCCCATCACCACCCCCAGGTCCCACACGGGGAGAAACGTCTGGGAAACAGGGGAAATCCTACCGTTGAGATAAGCCAATGGCTCGGGCATCTTGACACTGCAACTGAATCTTGAAGAATAGAATGGGCTTGCGCGACGAATCGACGGTCGGACCGGCCAGCGGGGATTTGCTTCAGGGCTCAATCCCGCGGTGAACCCGTCCGGTGGGTCGACTTCCGCATTATAGCAGCGAGTCACGCAGTTTCACCCGCCAATGTTCAGGACGCCACACCATGCTCGCCCGGTTCTTCATTTGCGTCGGTCTGTGTGGGTTGCTGGGTTTCACCGCCGAGTGGGGTTCGGCCGTCGCCCGGGCCCAGGATACGGAACCAATCACGGCGGCCCGGAATCGGGCGATTGCCTATCTCAAAGAACAGCAGAATTCCGATGGGAGCTGGTCCTTCAAAGACCACGACATCGGGATCACGGCCTTATGTACGATTGCACTGATCGAAAACGGCGTCCCCCTGAGCGATCCCACTTTGCTCAAGGGCTATGAATACGTCAGGAAAAATGCGAATAAACAGAAAAACACCTACGATCTCTCCTTGGTCGTCGTGCTGCTGTCACGATTCGGCGACCGCCGCGATAAGCCCGACATCAAAAAGTATGCCGCCCGCCTGATGGCCGGCCAGATGGACAGCGGCGGCTGGCACTATACCTGCCCTGGAGCCGAACTCGATCACGAAAAAGTCCTGAAAGACGTCTCGCTGGGCCCCAAGCCGAAAGAGGGTTATGGCGACAACAGTTGTACGCAGTTCGCCGTCCTGGGGCTGTGGGTGGCATCCCGGGCGGGCGTCAATATCGACAAAACCCTGCAGCGGGTCGCCCAGCGGTTTGGAAAAAGCCAGACTGCCGACGGGGGCTGGGCCTACGTCGCCAAGACCGGAGATCAGGTGAATGGCGCGAGTGAGTCGATGACGGGAGCCGGCCTGTTCTGTCTCGCGGTTGCGCAGGCAAACCAGATCCGCGACGCCTTGAAAAGCGGCAAGAAACCCGAAGGAGAACTGGCCACGGGAAAAACCCTGCTGGAAAGCCCGGTCTTCTCCAAGGGATTCCAGCGCACGGGTGAATTTGTCAAAGCAGTGGGCCCCGGTTCATCGCGGTACTTTCTGTGGTCGGTCGAACGGGTCGGCGTGTTATTGGGGCTCGAGCAGATTGGCGATGTCGACTGGTTCCAGCGTGGTGCCGACGGCTTACTGAAAACCCAGCGCGAAGAGGGGGGCTGGCCCACCTCCTGGCCCGAGACCGACAAGGCCGGGCTGAGTGACACCTGTTTTGCGCTGCTGTTTCTGCGGCGTGCCAACCTGGGGAGTGACATTTCGCGATTGCTGGAAGGTGAACACGAACAGAAATTCCAGATCCTGGGACGTCGCCCCGCAGCGCGCTTCGACACTTTGGAAGACGCCGTCGCCGCCTCGGCGTCAGGTGACACGATCCGAATCGAAGGAAATGGCCCCCCGACAGGTGGCCCCTGGAAACTGGGAAGTCTGGAGTTGAAACACGACCTGACGATTCAGGCCGGGTTCGGTTACGCCCCGGTCTTCCGGTTCGAAATCACGAAGAATCGACTGGGCATCAAGCTGAGACCGGAGACCGACCCGAATGGCCGACACATGATCGGAGTCACCGGCGGGCAGGTGACACTGGAAGGACTGCGGTTGCAGATGGATCCACCGAAAGATCTGAAAAAGTCGATTCCCTGGCGCGCCATCACGGTCAAAGGCGGTTCGCTGCGCCTGCTGAATTGTTCGATTTCCGAGGTGAATAAACAGGGGACCGTCGCCATCGTGAACGAAGGGGACGCCCGCCTGGTGGTTCGCAATTGTATTCTGGTCGGGGGTAAAGCCGGAATCGAATTGTCAGGCAGCGGCCACAGAGACCTGCTCCTCGATAATTCCGTGGTATTCAGCAATGGCGGGATTCTGTTAGCGACCGAGGATCAGTCCAAAACGCCAGTCGATGTCTCGATCAACATTGGCAATTCGGTCTTTCAAGTTAAGGACGTCGTGGTCAACCCGGCGAAGCTTTCGGGAACCATCCATGTGACGAGTCGGGCCACGGTGTATCAGGCTGACTGGGTGGGAACCAATTTTCTCGTGTCGCTGGCGAACAAAACCGGACGCTCGTGGCAGGGTGCTGTCAATCTCTACGACGTCAAGAACTGGATTGGAGCCGGAGGGAAATCGGTCCCGGAAATCAGCAGCGGCAAAGACTGGCTGAAATACTGGGGGAATACGGAAACAAATTCCTTTAAAGTCCCCGCCCCCTTTGTCGCCGGGGGCTTACGGCAGGTGGGAAATTTCACCCACGAACTGACCGCACAAGACTGGCAATTGGATTTCCCCCCACAGACCGAGCCGGTCTTCATCCGCAATCGAGTGGGAGTCAATTCCTATCACTCTGGCCCCGGACAGCCATACGACCAATTTCGCGAGACCATTTCCTACTCGGACTGGCAGCGCGGAGTTTCAGAACTCGTCGCCAACCAGGAATAGTGACGCCACCGCTTTCGCGGTCTCGCAGGTCTGGCTCCACCTGCCGCAATGCCGTCGCGCCGGCAGCAGCCAGACGGCGTGTCATCGACGGGCCTCCGGGATTGCGGCTTCAGTATGCTGCGGCGACGATGATCGACAAACCGGCAATTTTGTGTCGCTGGCCACGGGCCCCGCTGGTACGAATCTTCGACAACGCCGGGCACGATGGATAGCGCGTCGGCCCAATGTCAGGGAAACTATTCTGGATTCGTGATCCTGACACCTTGGCTCATCTCGCCACGCCAAATGCGCTCAAATCGCCTGCGGCCCGCATCCGAGGATCAAGAAATCTGCGTCAATCGGCGCAAATCTGTGGATCCCCATTTATCCCGTTCATGTGGTTCGTGGTTGGCTGTTCTTTAACCCTTCAACCAGACAATGCCACGCCGTGCATGACTGACAGGAGACCTGCGCCAAACAAGAACGAACTTGCCTCGTGCCATGGGAATACTGTCCACCGCGAATCGCATTCAGAACTACGAAACGCGGCAGCCGGGCGGCCGCACTCCAAAAACTCGTGAAGCCCGCAGTCGTCATCGTGCCCGAGCGGTGCGAAGCGTCATCGGCGTGCTTGACGGGAGAACTGTGCCGAACATGGCCCCACCCCGGGGGCAAAGGTCCGGGACTTATTCCGGTTTCGTCGTCAACTTGATCTCGCCGAGATCGACGGGCTTGCCGACTTTGGCTGAGAATTTGGTGGTCGACTGCTTGGGGTCAGAATAGCGGCCGTTGAGCTTGTCGCCTTCGCTCGCATTCGCCGAGGTGTGTTTGAAAGACCCCAGTTCGCCCCAGGTAAAGGTGAGGACGTAATCCCCTTCGGGCACCCCGTCGCCCGCCTTATAGGTCGCCAATGCAAACTTTCCTTCGGCATCCGTCATCGCTGACGACAACGTGGGATTCGATTTGTCGACCCCTTGCGCGGGCATACAATTTACCGTCACCAGAGAAACGGGCTGGCCATCGACCAGGATCTTTCCTTTCACGGGGACAGTGGGCTTGGCATTCACTTTGTGCTCGTTTGTGCAACCGGAACCGCACAGACACAGCACGACGAGAACCAGCCCCATAGACATTCGTTTCATGCAGTTACCCACCTGTGGTCGCGATAACAAAGGCCCGGATGTGCTCCCGTGCCGTGAAAACCAATTGACTGCCCAGCGAAGCCAGACGGCCCACCCGATTCCCATTCGGGAAAGGCCGTCGGCCATGCGTTAAGAACTCAACCGACCTGCCAACCCGACTAGAATTCGCCCGGCGTGTCGTTGTGCATGCGGGTGATCAAACTGGCCAGCGTGTACTGAGCGATGTTCTGGTTGATGAACCGCACGCTGCCGTCGCAGAGCACAACATGTGCCCCACCCGAATGGAATGAATAGAGCCCGGCACCATTCAAGTTCGTGCAGTTGATCGCACAGGGGCCCCCCTGGCTGGGCTGGGTGCCGTCATACAGAGCTCCCTTAATCCAGTTTTCACCCCCGGCGACATCGCCCCAGCCGCCGCCATTTACTTTTCCCAGAATATCATACGGAGACGAAGTGACCGCGGTATTCTTCAGGTAAATGATCGGGCCCCCGGTCCGTTCGAAGCTCAGAATCGTGTTCGAAGCCCCGTCGCCGATATCCGAGAACCGCACTTTGCTTTCAAAGTACATCGTGCCGTACATGTTGCCCGTGGCCCCGCTCGGGAAATTCGCGAACGCAACCTGTGCGAAATTCCTGTAGACGGCCGACATTGCTGCGTAGTCACCTGGCGACACGTTGTAGGTGATATCAAACGGGGGCAACCCCGACGACACAGACCCCTTGGGGATCAGGGCCTGATACTGGTTGGCCCCGCCAGGATTCGAGGGGCAGTTGAAGAGGGGCAACTTGGTGGAAATGACCGCAATGTTCTGATTCGCAACCGTCTGATTGAACCCGATCAAAGCCGCCTGGTCGATGGCGGGCACACTGGAGTTGTAGTTGTTGTACAGGGTCGACTGATCGATATTCGGCAGAATCATCACACCCCAGGTGTTGGAGTTCAGATTCGTCATGTCGGCCATCCAGCCATACGGAAACGACTTGGCGGTTTCCGCGTAGTTGTGCAGCGCCAGACCGATCTGCTTCAGATTACTTTTACACTGGGTGCGCCGGGCAGCCTCACGAGCCTGCTGCACCGCCGGCAGGAGTAGAGAGACCAGCACGGCGATGATCGCAATCACCACAAGCAATTCAATGAGCGTAAAACCACGGCGTGAGCGCAACATGCCAGCTCCAATTGATAAGAGACCGTCAAAAAAAATCCGGAAAAATCAGTTAGAAATTCAGCAACGGCGCAAAAACACCTGACCATCCTGACCAGAAAAGTCGCAGAAATGACTTTCCACAGTTCGATTGACGCAGAAACATCGAGATGAACTCTGACATACGATCGTATGCCAGGAAAGTGAACTTGTCAATTTGCGGGTTTCGGCACGGGTTGACGCGGTGGCGAAAAATGCGTGGTTTCACGGCCACTTACGGGGTGTCAGAAAGTCCACCGGCACCGCCGCCTGCCCTGTGAGAACCAGATCAGACAGAACCTCTCCCAGGACACCTGTGAACTTGAATCCATGGCCGGAAAAACCAGCCCCAATTGCCACGTTGGACCACTCGGGATGTCGGCCGATGCAGAAATGCCCATCAGGAGTCATCGTATACAGACAGACGGCGTGCCGCAGGGGCTGAATCCCCAGCCGGGGCATGAATTCCCTCGCAAACTCGACCAGGCGAGGCAAATCGGACGGCTGCAGATCACGATCGACAGCCAGCGGGTCGGTGACTGTCAGCCCACCGGTATGCTCGGCCATTTTGACCGTCTGCCCGTCAAGCCGCGGAAACCCGTAGAACTGCCCCACCGGAGTTTCGAAAAAAAACGTCGAATTCCCGCGGTCGACGTCGTAGACCGGGTCCGCAGGGAACCAGCACAAGACCTTTCGCAACACCTTCAGGTGGTCCCACCACCCAGGCCGACCGTTGGCCGCTTTCGGCAGATTGAGAATCGGCTGGGCCCATGCTCCGGGCGTAATCACCAGACGCCCCGCGGAGTAAACTCCGCGATCGGTCCGGACCACGACGCTGTGTCCATCCGACTCCCAGGCCAGCACGGTTTCCCCCGTCCGCACGTTGGCCCCTCGGCGGCAGGCGGCCGCGACGTGCGCTGTCACGCAGTTCTCGACATTGAGGTAACCCGCGTCGGCTTCAAAAACGACAGCCCAGTCTTCGGGAAATGCATAGCCAGGGAACCGGCGTCGTGCCTCGCCGACGTCGAGTTGATCGACAGGCAAATGATGCAGACGGGCCGCCTTGAGCGTTCCAGAAACCGAATCACAATCGGCCTTCCCCGCGATGAACAACCCCACCTTGTGCAACAGGGTCTGGCCACACTCGCGTTGCAGATCGTCCCACAGGACGTAGGCCCGCTGCAACAAGGGCACGTAATCGGGATGCTCAAAATACGCTTTGCGAATGATCCGGGTTTCGCCGTGCGAACTGCCGCGGTCATGTGCAATGTGGAACCGATCAATTCCCAGCACCCGACAGTTTTGACGAGCCAGATGGTACATCGCGCTGCTGCCGAATCCGCCCACCCCCAGCACGATGACATCGTAGGTTTCAATCATCGGTCCAGCCCTGTGAAAAAGGTTTACCTCACATCCCTGATGGCCTCAGGTCGACAACGGCGTCAACGGTCCACAACGTCGATTGTTCAGCCCACAGGATAATCAGCATGCTGAATCTGCTGCAGTAACTCGCGAGTCGACAGCATTTCGTTTGTGAGTCCGTCGACCAGCGCCTGCGGAGAAATCTGCATTGAACGACCAGGCAGGACTTCCCAGGTATAGGTCTCCACTTCCAGATGTGGCGCATAGGCCAGTTGCGAAACCGCGACGAGGGCCTGGCGCAGTTCTCGACGCGTGGTCCGCAAGGCTCCGAAGCGTTCGGCATGGACCGGAACATGAAAATGCACTCGCCATGCGGGAGCATCGAGAAACTCACGGGGCGGGTGCAAGGCGAGTTGGCTGGTGAGATCTGTCTCCCGCACAATGTGGCCACCCGGGACCCGGGCCAGGGTCTGGTGCAGGTACCGCTCTTCTACATACTGGGCCAAGGTCTGTCGCGCGTCGGGATGATCTCCGGGGCACTCGAGTTCCAATGCACACGTGATGTGCAACTTATTGATCCGAATCCCGGCTGCGGTCAATTTGCGAATCGACTCGGGAATATCCTCGAATTCCACCGCCTGGTGACAGACATCGAAGCACAGACCAATGTGCTCGCGAACAATATCCCCGGCCCCCTCGGCGTCGGCACATTTCCGTAAGTATTCAAAGAACACGACGGCCTCATCGGTCGTCTCGAGCAGACACAAGGGCTCAGGTTCGATCGCCAGGCGGATCAGTTTCCCGGTTTCTTCGTGGATCGCATGGAAGTCGCGAGCCGTTTGAATCAACTGGGCCACACATTTCTGCAGATGGTCAGCCGGATGCTCAAATCCCTTGAAGGCCAGCGGCACGGTGGAAATGCTGCCTTCGCCTGCGGCCGGCAATAAGGCCGCCAGAATTCGCGCACAGTCGCGGGTATAAGTCTGCCGCTTTCCTGCGGACCAATCGGGCAGGTAGACATTTTCTTTGACCCGGCGACTGTGGAAATCGCCATAGGGAAAGGCGTTCAGCGTGTGGCAACTCAGTCCCCGCTGGCCCAAGCCGTCGGCGAAGCGTTCGACGGCGGATGGTTCGCTGACCAATTCTGCGACGACAGGGGCGGCGAGCCAGAGACCAGCCGCCAGATCGGCACCGTAATTCACCCGCAAGGGGGCAGTGAACTGGTCGAGTCCGCCGTTGACCTCGGCCAGCGACCGTCCCGGGTGGACGTTGGTGCAATAACTGAGCGGCAGAACCGACAATCCCATTCTCTCGCCTCTCTCCGGCATAATGGCTAAACTACAGTGACAGCCTGGCAGTCGGTCGTACGCAGCCAGGATTCTCAGAATCATAGCCGAATCCGGCGTGCGACAGAAACCTGGAATCATCTCGCGGGTTAATTAGATTGCGGTCTCCGGTGAGACCGTGCCAGGCACGAAACTGAACGTGAACCCCAGCACCACAGACGAAAACCCGGTTCTGCGCGATCCCGATGTCCGTCTGATGCTGCGCGCCAAGGGAGGCGATCAAACGGCCTTCACTCGACTGGTGGCGAATTATCAGGACCGACTGGTGGGGGTCTTTGCCCACATGCTGCAGAATAAGGACGCCGCGGAAGATCTCGCCCAGGAAGTGTTTCTGCGTGTGTACCGCGCCCGTCATGGCTACGAACCGACGGCCAAGTTTTCGACCTGGATCTTCCGCATCGCCAACAACGTCGCCAAGAACATCCGCCGGAATTCGAGCAAACGCAAAGAAGTGGTGTTGAATCCGAGTGAATCGGGACCACTGGGACCGCGTCCAGGCGAAAAGCTGCTGGCGGAAAAATCGGCCCTGATGCCCACGCGACAGTTTGACAAAACCGAAATGCAGACCGTCGTACAGGAAGCGATCGCCGGTTTGAATGACAGCCAGCGGATGGCCGTTCTGCTCCATAAATTCGAAGAAATGAGTTATGCCGACATCGGGGCCTCGATGGATCTCTCGACATCGGCCGTGAAGTCACTGCTGGCACGCGCCCGCGAGAATCTGCGAGCGACGCTGGAACCCTATGTGAAACAAGGCAAACTGAACGTCGACGCCCCAGGCGACGAATCCACTGACTGACTGTTATTTCCACGGCTTGTTATGTCCAAATTCATCAGACTCTCTCAGGAACAGCGTGACAATCTCGTCGCGTATCTCGACGGAGAGTTGGACGAAAAAACCACGCAGGAGATCGAACAAGCGCTGGCCTCGAGCCCTGTGGCGCGCCACGAAGTCGACATGCTGGCGCGTTCGTGGGACATGCTCAGCGCGCTCCCCACACACCGTGCTTCGGGAGAATTCGCCGAGACCACCGTGGCCATGCTCCGGGCCGTCGACGAAAAGGGTCCAAAACTGCCGGGAGATCAGGTTTACCGCCAGATCCGACGGCTGATGACGTTGTGCATCTGGATCGGGTTCCTGACCGCCTGCGGATACGTCGGCTACGCGACGACCCGCCATTGGATTCCAAACGAGTCCGAGGCGCTGCTCGAAGACTACGACATTATCAATCACCTCGACATGTATCGGGATTCGCTGACGCCGACGAGCCCCGAAACTCCACGCAAGCCCACCGAATTCCTGGAAATCCTGAACAGCAAACGCACTTTTTCGGAGCACGACGAACATGGGTCGCCCTGAGTTCTGGCAACTGCGGCGTCTCGGTGCCGCCTGTCTGGTGCTGGTGTGCTGCGGATTGGCCCGGGGGGACTCTCTGTCGTCCGAAGAGCGTGGCAGGCGCTTGCAGGAAATCGCCGGGAAATCGACGACGGAACGTTCACGTCTCCAGCGAAATTTCGCCGCGTTTCGGAAGCTCGATCCGCAAGAACAGAATTTGCTGCGCCAGTTCGCCCGCGAATTGCGGGAGGACGACCGAACGGGGGGCGGCAAGTTACGCCGGACCATGCAGCAGTTTTACGACTGGTACCTGACGCTGACGCCCGGACAGGCCGCCGACCTGCGCAATGAGACCGACCCGGTCCGTCGCGACCGAATCGTCCGAGAGCTTTTGAAACAGCAGCAAGAAGTAGCCGACGCGACCGGCGACAAGGCGGGGGCCCGTACGCCCCAGGGACTGAACGCCGAAGATCTGGATGCCGTCCTGCAGGTCGTCGAACGCGCGATCCAGCGCTACCTGTCTCCGGCCGAGATTGAGCAACTCAAGAAGAAGGAGGGCTACGCTCGCCACGTCTACGTTCTGGACCTGGCGTTTCAGACCCGCCCGGGAACGGGCCCCCTGGCACCGCCACAGTGGTGGCGCAATGAAGTCCTGGAAGAAATGATCGATGCCGTCAATTTCAAGCCCCAGAAATTTCAGTTGAAGAACAATGTCGACCGCGGCCCGCGCGTGATCCTGCTGCAACTCCTGATGGCGGGTGTCACTGCGGAATACGATCGGGTGTATGCACAACTCAAGCCATCTCAGGAGACACTGGAGCGATATTTTGTGCAATTGTCGTCGGCGGAACAGGACGGCATCATGCGACTCCCCTTCGATCAGCAACAGCCGAAACTCCAGGAAACGTACCTGGCCAAGATGGCCAAAGAAGCCCCCGACCAGTTCCCGAAGCCGCCGAAGTTCGACTGGTTTCAGCAGCGGTTGAAATTCATGCGGCAGGCGGCGCAGCGTGGCAACCGCGCGAACGACGGTCAGAAGCCGACAGAAGGCACCACATCGTCGAAAGAGGCGGGGGCTGCAAAAAAGGGAAGCGAAAACAAAAAGAAAGCCAAACAGGGCAAGTCGAATAGCACAGACTAGGTTGCGACCAGACTCTATCCTGCCCCGCCCTCCCCCTGTGGCGCGAGCGATCTGGCCGCAATGGTTTCGGTCGCCCGCTCGGGTATTCGCTCAAGGCGACGGCAATCGCCAGCGAATTGCTTCGACGTGTGTTTTGTCATCCGGGCCACGATAGCTGTAACACGAAAGCAGGGTCCCGTCGGGTAACTGAATCGTATTCCCGAATCCGCCGCCACTGACACCGTGATTCCGATCGCTCAGCACCAGTCGATCATGGTCGAAGTCCCAGGTCTCTCCCTGATCTCTGCTGAGGATCGCCCGCAACCCGATCGGATGTCCGTCGGTCGGCCGACTGCGAACCGTGAAGGTCAGCAACAAGCGACCGTCCAGCAGCCCGACGAACCGCGGATACATTTCGCCATACGTTCCGAACCGGCCGCCGTCCCCGTGGCGTTTCCAGGTTCGTCCGAAGTCAGTCGAACGCCACAGCATCGTGCGGTCATCCTGGTCTCCTGAGGTGTTCTGGACCTTTCCCGAGTCGGGCAATTTCCAATGCGGGCCGGTCGCATCAACACGTGTCGTGTGCAACCAGGCTCCGGAAACGAGCCGAAACGTGACCGACTGCGAAAAGAAACCGTCGACGTCACTCCAGCCACCGGTGTCGGGGTTTAACGTTTTATCCCAGGTCGCTCCCGAATCGCGCGAGCGCCAGCCCGTCACATGGCGGGGCGCAAGTTCACGACCGTTCTGCATGCTGACCCCCAGATACACCAGCGAGCGGCCAGGTCGTTCGGGATCGGGATATTCGACCGGCGTCCAGTCCACCATGGTCTCGGCTTTGTCGGGAAATCCCTCGGGACCAATCCGCTGTTCAGTCCAGGTCTTGCCGGCATCGGTGGAACGAAAGATCTTGCTGTGCGTGTAGCCCGATGGATTGGCCGCGTCGTTGGCGAGGAAATGACAGGGCATGAGCAGTGTGCCATCGGACAACACATTGAGCGAGAACTCGCGACCATGCAGTTCTGGCCGCTCTTCTCGGGGTCCCCACGTCTGGCCACCATCCGTCGAACGCCAGAAGACAGCCCGCTCCAGGTAGGGTGTCCCGGGGGGCAATTTGTTGCTGGGCTCGCCACCAAAACAAAAAGCCACCAGCAACAGGTCGCCGTTGCTGAGACGTGCCACCCACGGCTTATAGTCATTGGGAATTCCCAGCGGAATTCGCACTGCCGGCAATTCCCGTGTGGTCAACCGCTGGGGGTTCACGACAGGGATCGGGCGATCGCTGCTCAAGGTTTCGCGGGTCTGCCCCCTGGCGTAAGGGACCGAACCACCCGCCATGAGCATGCCGAGTAACACCAGCCAGCCTCCGCGATGTGCAGAATTCATCGATCGCACTCCGGCAGAACAGAAGTCGAGTTCTTCAGGGGAGCAGCAGTTCGGGCATTGATGCAGAGCGAGTCCCCGGCTGCGGGGGGTTATCTGCCGCCCGGAACGTAAACACCGCCGAGTATTTGGTCTGATCGGTCAGATTGCGTCCGGCCGCATGGAAGGTGCGGGCATGGAAGAACAGCACATCTCCCGGATCGAGCGGCACAGCAGTTTTCTGAGCGATCAACGGTGCGTTGCCCGGCAGATCGGCCCGCAAAAACAAGGCGTCATCGAGTTGTTCGGGTGCAAACGACTGTTTGTGCGTTCCCGGAATGACATACAGACATCCATTTTCGGGGGTCTCCCGCCCCAATGCCACCCAGACGCTGACCAGATCAGGGCGCTCAAAGGACCAATACCGAACATCCTGATGCCAGCCCGTTTCACTGCTGAAACGGGGCTGCTTCGTCATGATGCAGTTGTGGTGCGCCAGGGGCATGACCACTTTCGGCCCCAGGATCTGCTTCAACTTCTCGGAAACGGCGGGCGACACCAGAAATCGAGTAAAGACTGAATGCCGGGTATAAGCCTCTTTAAGCCGGCGAATCGTGTTGCCGCCGACTTCAGAACGCGACACCGGCGCGCCCGGGTAGTGCAGGTCGGCTTCATATTCGACAGGGCCCGGGTCGCCGGCAAAAGCGGCGTGTACACAGTCCATCATCTGCCGCCGGGTTTCCGGATCCGCCATCCCACGGATCACGTAAAACCCCTGCTCATTAAACGCCGCCAGTTCCTGAGCCGAAAAACCAGCCGCGCTGGTCGGCAGGGCGGAGTTCGCGTCCGACGCTGAACGTCCTGCTGTCTCAGACCTTTCCATCATCCTGCGAGCACCTGCAATTTCAGAACACAAAACCCGAAAATGCATCGTTACACGGGTTTCGTGAAACTGCAAGCTGCCGACGAAGAATCCGATTCGCCAGCCAGGACTGGCGCCGGCGCCCGCCGGTTCCTGGAATGGTCTGGGCGCATTTCTGTGCCAACAGGTCAGCCGCGGCATGCCCAAGTGCGACAGGCCACGACAGAACTCGTTCGATCTACCTGGGCCTATTTCGGCAACGCGACGCAGTAGAGCGAGCCGTTGGAACGAATGAAGAGCTGACCGTCGCTGATGGCCGGAGTCGCATCAAAGGTTGTCAAATCGTCTGCGAACTGATTCGTCGCC
>JAFEBR010000415.1 GCA_018242565.1 Planctomycetota bacterium
CGAATCTTGGATCTTCCGGGAAGAGCGCACGTAGGCTTGAAAAAGAGCGGACATGTTGATTCTGATTGGGTTTAGGAAAAGAGAACCAAACAGGAGATCAACATGCCCACGAGCTTATTGTACCACGGATTCAGAATTCAGGGCTATCGGGTCGAACGCACGGATTATTCGGGAGGCCAAATCACGTTTGTGATTTCGCAAGCGCGGTGTGACCTGCGATGTCCGCGGTGTGGAACGGCGAAGGTGGAACGTCGGGGCGAGGTTGTGCGAACGTTTCAATTGCTGCCGGTGGGGCGGAAGTCGGTGTTTGCGGTGCTGGGGATCGCGCGGGTCCGCTGTGAGAAGTGTGCCGTGACCCGCCAAGTAAAGGTGAAATTCGCCGACGAGGGGCGGCGTCGCGCCCGGAGCTTCGAGCGGTACGTGCTGGAACTGCTCAATTACATGACGATGCAGGCGGTGGCCAGACACCTGCAAATCGGCTGGGATACCGTCAAGGAGATTCAGAAGCGATACCTCCAAAAGCACTTCCACAGACCGAGACTGAGTCAGCTCCGGAAGATTGCGATCGACGAGATTTGCGTCGGTAAGGGACGCTTCCTGACGACGGTTCTCGATCTGGAACGGGGAGCGGTGGTGTTCGTCGGAGAGGGGCGAAAAGCGGCGACTTTGAAGCCTTTTTGGAAACGTCTCAAGGCGTCTCATGCCCACGTGGAGGCCGTGGCCATCGACATGTCCCGGGCGTACACCATGGCCGTTCGAGAGAACCTTCCGGCAGCCGTCCTGGTGTATGACCACTTCCACATCATCAAGTTGTACAACCAGAAACTGAGTGATCTCCGCCGCGAGCTGCACCGGGAAGCCACGACCAAACTGGCCAAGAATGTTCTCAAAGGAACCCGCTGGCTGTTGCTGAAGAACCCCGAGAATCTGAAGGCCGAAAAAAGCGAACCCCTAAAACTGAACGAAGCGCTGGCGCTGAATGAGTCCTTGTTCATCGCGTACTACATGAAGGAGCACTTGCGGCAAGTCTGGCAGCAACCCAACAAGACCGCGGCCCGCCAACTCCTCCAGGAATGGCTTCGCGTGGCCCACAACTCCGGCATCGGCATGCTTCAGCAAATCTCCAAGACCTTCGCCGCATTTCGCGAAGGAATCCTAGCTTGGTACGACCATCGCATTTCCACCGGCCCGCTCGAAGGAACCAACAACAAAATCAAGACCCTCCAACGACAGGCCTATGGCTTCCGCGACATGCAATTCTTCATCCTCAAGATTAAGGCTATTCACCTCGCTACGTACGAACTTGTCGGATGAACCCGAATCTTGAAAGTGCCCCTCCACACCAATCGGTAACCCGAGTACGATGCTGAAGAGCAATTTTATTTCGGCGTCATGGTGTCAGCATGCTGTTCATATTTCAGGGTCGTGAACACGGGCGCTTTGCTGGGCCGCAAGCAAACTGCCTTCGAGCGGCATCGGCGGTCACGGCGATACTTCGACAGAATCGAATTATGAGTGGAATCAAAAAAGAGAAATGGACTGAATCAGAAGTCCTGGCACTGCCGGCTGGGGAGCACGACAATTTTGACCGTAAGAGCGGTGCTCTCCTCACTGACAAGGACTTCCGAAAGGACGTTGCGAAGGCATTATCGGCATTTGCGAACTCCGGTGGTGGCCATCTGATATTGGGTGTAAAGGATGACGGTTCGTTTGACGGAGTGCCACTGATATTCAAAGGACGGACTCCCACCCGTGAATGGCTGGAGCAAATCATTCCTGGGATGCTCAGCTATCCTCTTGAAGATTTCCGAGTTCATGAGGTAGTGCCTGACAATCCTACTGCAATTCCGAATGGAATGGTCATCATCGTCGTCGACGTGGGCGACAGCGCACTCGCTCCTCACCAAGCTGCGGATGCCAAAACGTATTACTACAGAGAAGGGGGGCATTCCAAGCCAGCTCCTCATTTTTACTTAGAAACGCTCCGTAACCGTCTGGTCAACCCCAGTCTCACGGCAGTGCTGACGGATGTCCAATTTGTGACTGCCTACCATCACAATCAAGGCGTCTTCGTCGAGATGAAATTTCTCTTCCGCATCACGAACAACAGCAGGGTCGCAGCCTACAAATGGGGCCTGTCAATAGACGAGATGACGAATGTCGCCACTGGGCGTGAAAGAGATTATCTCTTTGCCTTCCAGAAATTTCCTCACGGCTCGCGTGGCCGCTCTAGTTCCATCCGAATCGACACTACAATCCTGCCCAGTCTTTTCATGGACGAAGAACGGGATTTCGGTGTTTTTCTGCATCCGTCTACGCTGGACGGGCCGGGAATTCTGGCCGATTTATCGACTCTTCTTCACACTGATTTTGGACTCACATTTAGAGCGATTTCGGAAACATCACGAGGCGAACCACAGAGCGTGAAACTCGCGACGGTAATGGATCTTTCTGGAATTGCAACGAGTGCCGCAAATGCCATCAGTGAAATGCAGGTCGCTGCTCCCAGTTGAATCATTTACGACACCCGTTTTTTCCGAACTCCTCACTCAGCTTCGGCGGCAAGGTCCTTCTGGAATCGCAACGAACTCGATCATTCCCCTCTTTCCACTGGAAAGAGGGATTTTTTGTTCCGTGAAAATCCACCCGATCATTCTGCACCTGGAAACGCCCCAAGCCAGAGGCCTGAGGCGAGTCCGAAGATAAATTCAGGGTGAAAACATCAGACAGCAAGCGCAAGTAACTGCGCGACTTTTTGATCGGCATCCATGCGATCTCCTGCAAAGCGAAGTGTGCAATTGAGCTGTGTCAGAGCGTCAACCAGCGTCCAGATGGTGAAGGGTTTGCCCTCAACCTGAAGTTTGGTCACCGCTTTCTGTACAGCTTCTCGTGGAATCCCCTGCTTGAAGAGGAACTTTTGAGCCTCGTCGGCATCGGCACCGATGCGAGAGCCGATGGCTTTCCGAATCGTTTCCGCGAATCCGTCTTTCCGCGCCTCGCGTTTGCGCACGAGACTGTCGATCGCCTGTTCGATTCGTACCAACGACTCCTGGATATTCCCCGTGTGCTTGCGGCTGAATTCTTCGACGTCGACCGCGTCCCACACGATATGATTCCGACACACCTTCTGGAACCAAAACGTGGAGATCCCCAGAGAACGGCGTCCGACTTCCGAATTCCACACAAAGAATCCGGGTGCGAACTCTTCTCCGTCGATGTCGATCCAGCCAGCCGGATCGATCAGGAAGCAGAACATGTCTTGCTCGCCGTAGTACAGTCCGGTTGCACCATTGAACCCCACCGGCGGCGGTTGGAAATCGGTTGCTCGCTGTTGAATGACATCGAGCAGATCCGCGTTCCATAAACGAGAATACGACACACCGTGGATGGACCGAACCATTCCGGCGGTCGTCATGACCTGCATCGGCTTCTGGCCAGTAGGCATGGTTTCGAGCAACACGCGGCTGGCAGTCTCCGGGGAGACCCGGTTGACGGTGTCTTTGCTGACGCCAGACAACCGGCACAGTTGCGTGAAGCTCCAGTCATTCAGGGCAAAGTCGCCATCGGGGCCAGCCGTCAGACACAGTCCGTCACCGGCAGGCTTCGCCTGCAACAGTTGCGGCAAGTGCCAACGATCGACCGATGCACGACGCTCCTGGCGACACTGCTGTACCAGAGCATCAATCGAGACAAACCGTTCGTCCGCCGATCGGCGGAACAACTCCCGATGTGCACGCACAAGATTCGCCATCACTCACTCTCCTTCTTGCATGAACCTGATGATGTCCAAAGGCCAATCCTCGGACGGAAGCCTGTCCCGTGGAGGACAAGTGGAGAGCAGCGTCGCTCGAATCGCGGCGAAGCGCAAGTGACTGCGACAAATCAGGGGTGACAGAGAAAGCGGTTGTGGCGAAACAAAATGATCCGGTCCCCTGCGAGACGGGACCGGATCGGTGCATGTCCTCTCTCCGAGAAACGCACTCACGGGCACAGGAGGCAAAGCGAACAAGCGGGATGGCACAAATCCCGCTGGGCCGCTGGCAGTCCCGGCTGGTGACGTGGTTTTTCGGCCGGAACGCCTACTTCTTGGCGTCACCCGGCTTCGTCGTCTGCTTCGGTTCGGGCTTGGGTTGCTGCGGCTTGTGGCTACCACCGTTCGACATTGGACTTCCCCTTCGTTACGAGAAAACAGGAACCTGACAAAATTTCCCAAAACGGGAAATTTCCCAATTTGGGAAATTCTATAGACCGCTCTACGCTACGGCAACCCTGAATCAACGCGATGGAGCGCGAATGCGGAAATCTCGATTTTCGAAACAGTACGAGGCACTTCTTCGCGCGCTCCGGGAGATACGGAAAGAATCGGGGATGACGCAAACGGAGGTGGCTCGAAAGTTCGGGGCCCATGCCTCATTTGTTTCGAAGATTGAGTCGGGTGAACGCCGCATCGATGTCGTGGAACTCGCCGAATTCTGCCGCATCTACAAGCTCGCGCTCCCCGACTTTCTCGCCCGCCTCGGCCTCAGCTGACCGATCGCCCCCGGACTACCGGACTCAGAGCGTCCCGAGCAACTGTGCTGCGCGGAGATAATACTTCCGCAGGTTGTCCCGCGACGTGATGAAAAACACCGCTTCGATTGCCACGATCCCCAGGTCGAATGCCGTCCACGGAGCGGCCCACCCTCCGTGAATCCGGTAGCAGGCGTACGCAATTAATGTCGCCACAAACGCGTTGGCATGAAATTGGAAATACCGGTAATGAATCTCGATCAGCAGGTTGAACGCATCGACGTTCGCCCCGAGTTTCGAGAAATCGAGGCGCGGAGGAGTGATCCCCGACCAGGCGTGCAGCGCATCAACCAATGCCCAGCGCAACGCACTGACCGTCATCCCGGCCGTCAGGGCCGCAAGGGTGAGATAGAGGAAGCCGCCGATGGTCGGTGCGTTCGGCGGCGACGCGACAAACCAGTCATGGAGTTGCGGCGAAAACAGGCTCAAACCCCACAAGGCGATCGACCCCGGTATGAGATACGCGACGAGCAGGCCGAAGTTGCCGGAAACGGTGTCGTTCATCGTGTTACACGTGGAACGTACAACTGGGGGCAAGCCGCAGCAAGACGTTCCACGACTCGGCGTACCGCTGAAAGTTGAGCATGTGCGTCATAAGCGAGGCAAACAATAGTTGCGCTATTTTTTATTGATGTCATAATACCGTGAGTGATCATTCGAATCACTGGCAAGATTCAGGAGAGTCAGGCCTGAAGCACAGCTACGGCTGGGTTTTGGGCCTGTCTCATTTCCGATCAGGCGACCGAACCTCGGGTATCAGCGGTCATTTAAGCTCTGAAGGAGTCCATCACGATGCAAGGTTTACAGTACGACGCCATCGCCCTCCTCGGTTTCGGGGAGGCCGGCAGCGATACGTTGCCCAAGTCCGCCCCCGGCGAGGTAATCATTCGCGTTGGCGCATGGTCGCTTGCCGACCTGCGTGAAAGCGCTATCGGCAAGGTGCTGATGCACCAGCAGGACTGGTACGATAAGTACCACTGGAGCACCGCCAAGTTGGCTCCCGGTGTGTACCGGGTGCGCATGCCGGTGCCGGACAGCACCGACAAGACCTACGCCGAGCAGGAAAAGCTCCTGCTCCCCGGAGAGGAAGTGGTGCCGGTCGCGCTCGCGGCCGCAGTGCTCCTCTGCCACCTGAAAGTGGCGGGGACAGACTTGTTGGACAATGGATGGACGCGCTGTGCCGAGTCGATCCCCGACGAGCACCACGTTGATCTCAACGTCCGCGGGGGTCCTGTGAGCGTCGACGACTACTGGGACGGCCACCGCATCGACAGCCTGTGGTTGTCGGCCGCTCGGAAGTCCTGAACGTTGACGCCCAAGCTTGCTTGGGGAACCCCTCCAATCGGAGGGGTTTTTTGGCGAGGGCGTGGCGGTCTCGTGGGGGCAGATTGCCGCCCGACTGACATCCCTGACCAACACAGTGTGTGACCGTTTCGTAGAAATGCCCCCTGTTTCCAGAGGGCTGGCAGGATCAAGTCGTCCTGCCCGACATGACATGGACGTTCCGGCTGCCGGCCGTCCCGGAGTAGGCGTATCGCCGCACATGCGGATGCCCCCGGTGAAACAGTTCCAGATACTCCGCTGTGTCGCTGGACTCAATCCCGAACAGGACATCTCCATCCCGCAAAACCTCTTTGCAGCCGACTTCCAGCAGACAGAAGATCCCGAG
>JAFEBR010000416.1 GCA_018242565.1 Planctomycetota bacterium
AAATCAACGGTGCTTTCGAGACGCCCCCCCCCATTTTACAGCCTCATGCCGTCATTGGTGGGCTTGATCTCGGGCAACTGGCCTGTAGGAAAAGCCTCGCGATGCGCTAACTGATTGTTGACATAGTGCCGATACGTCTCGGCTAATCGTTCGCGCTGTGACGGATTCAACTCCTTGAGCTGTTTGGCGGGACAGCCAGCCCACAATGTATGTGGCGGGACTCGCGTCCCCTCTAAAACCACGGCCCCAGCGGCGATTAGCGCCCCCTCCCCCACCGTACAGCGACTGAGGACGCGGGCACCAATTCCCACCAGTGCCCCATCTCCAACCGTCGACCCGTGAACGATTGCGGCATGTCCCAACGTGACTCGATTGCCGAGAATACACGGATAGCCGTTGTGCTCCACATGCAGAATCGAACCATCCTGAATATTCGTCTCTTCACCCACCTCGATCCATTCCTGGTCGCCACGCAGGATGCAGCCGAACCAGATCGAACACCGCGCTTTCAGCTTGACCCGCCCGTAGACAATAGCGCCTGGCGCGATCCAGGCTGTGGGGTCAATCTGCGGCACAGCGTTGATCGCTGCCCAATCCCAATGCGACACGGCGTAGGGCACCTCGGGCGGTGGTCCCAGCGGTTCGCGCACAGGCCACGAACGAATCGTTTCGAGATACGTCTGACGATCGATAGAGACGGGAGTTTCAGGAGTTTCAGCCAAATCGACACCTGTTTTGTTCGTTGCCACCCATCGGCATTCGTGGCAGTTTCTGCGAGATCACAGTCGCGTTGACCACTTCGCATCGTGACTCACGCCGGCTCGCAATGAGCGATACTCACGAACGCGGTTACTTGATCTTGAGCCGTTGTTTCATCGGCGACTTGCGTTCCTGGGTCCCGGCGGCAGGCAGAATACTCCCCTGCTTCGGGCCCTTGGTTGGAGCAACCGCTCGGATGGCAGGGGACTTACCTCGCAGGGCCTGCTGATTCGAATCAACCGAGACCAGGTGAGGCGTCAGCAACACCAGGGTTTCAGCTCGTTCGACACCTGGCACTTGCTTGCAGAATAATCCGCCAAACAAGGGCAGGTCCCCCAGTCCAGTCCGACTGTACGTCTGAACGACCGCCTGATCGGCAAAGAAGCCGCCAATGACGGCAGTTTGCCCGGGTTGCAGCGCGAACTGGTGAGTCAGTGCGCCAGTGCGACATTGTGTCCCATCCAGGAATTCCAGAGCCGCATCCTGATTGACGTCGAGATGAATCGCGCCACTGGCAGTCACCAGAGGCCGGACTCTAAGAACGGTTCCCGCCGAACGGTCCGCGGACATGCCCGGTCCAAAGGGATCGGTCAACATGACATTGGCAGCCTGCCGATTCGCCACGGTCATTTGCCAGGCATCCATTCGGCGGATGGTCAGCGCCATTTGAACGACGCTCAAGAAGGCCTGTGCATCACCGTTCAACACTCCACGCTTCAGACCGTAGCGCCGGGTCAACTGCAACGGATCGGTTGCGGCCGTCGTGCTGCTGGCGAGAGCCCCCGCCGTGATCGATCCTCCATCAACCGCCAGCATGCGAAAGGGCTGAATCGATCCATTGAATTCCAGCAGGTCCAGACCGTTCTGCCTGTCGGGCCCCAACTGCACGCTGACCACTACCGCTTCCAGAATCACGGAATCGGGCGGCAAATCCACTTTTTTCAAAAGCAGTTCAATCCGGTCCATGACTTCCTGCACATCGCACACCACGATCGCCCCGGTTCCTGCGGCCACAGTGGGCTGACCGGCCACAGCGAGAGGTTCATTTCCCAGTTCGGCAGCGCCCATACGCCCCAGATCGGGGGTCAATAAGGGCACGATCAGCGACTGCAGAGCTGTTGCCGCGACAAACCGCGGGCGAAATATCCGCGTGACCAATTCCACCTTCGGCGTGCTCTCTGAAGAATTTCGATTGGACTCGTGCTGTTCATCGTACGGAAGAACAGGCGTATCGGTCGCCTGCAGTTTGGGGGGAGGATCTTCGTCGGCGGGCTTTGGGACCGCAACCGAGTCGTCGCGGCTGGCCAGTGGCGCCAAGAGATTCGCTTCGTGCAGTTGTTTCAACAAGTCGGCTGTCTGCTTGACCGGGTCGCGTGCCGCCTCTCGTTGAGACTGAGCTTCGAGTGCGCGACCGATCCGGTCAATTTCGTTCTGTATGCCAGAGAGCTTCGCTTCCAAATTGGCATTCGATGGCACTACGGCCACCGAAGCAACACTTTCGGGCTGCGCGTGGATCTTGGGACGTGGATACGACTTATCCCCCTGACCGGTTGTCACTCGTCGATCACGTCCGGCGGGATCGGTTTCGAGACCAGGCCCCAAGACCACATCCTGTCCGGCACCATCGGGTTCGAGTTCATTGAGTGTGACAGTCCCGTCGGCTCTGGAATTCTCGCCTGAGGACGCTGCGGATCCATCCGGGCCCGTTCCAGATCCATTTGCCGATGGGCCGGAACCAGCCCCTTGCCCGGCGTTTCTTTCCAGTTGATTCTTCAGCCCTTTCGCTGCTCCTTTTTCCGCAACGGGATTGTCCGGGCGGACTTTGCTTCCCGACGCAAGTCGTGCGCCGACAAACAGTACCATGGGGACTGTAAGTCCCAGGCATAAGGCCCAGAAAGCGGTGCGAAACGAGGCGTTCATAATTTCTCAAACGGATTGGGCAGCACAGAAATCTGGCGCGAGGCAGGAGTCGTCAGCCTGGGATTGTGGTCGGGCCGCGATGACAAGGCCTGATACCAGCACACCGCCCCCAATCCGAGGATTAACGCAAATACAACTCCGGCAAAGCGATTCGACTTGAAGTCCGACTGAATCTGGTAGATCATCTCCCGCGGATCCACAGCGAAATTCCTTTACAACGGGGTCAAAAAGCTGAGGGACAATTCCTCTTCCTTCCTTATCGACCTCGATACGGTTGCTGCTGTCGGATTTTTCGACAAAATCGAAACAAACCACCCAGACACCCCAGCTCTCGCCGTCGAGACGCAACAGAGATGCGGTAACCTGTTTGCTGGATTTGGTTTGCGCCCAGCCCGAGTCAAGCCGCCGTGTTGACGATGAGCCCCTCGATCGAGATCCAGAGACCGTTGATTCGGTGGCTCTCAATTCGTTTGTGTTCTGACCAGGATTCGTTAAGCGGGCTGCCGACCATTCCCGTGACCTCCATCTGATCGAGCGCGACGGCACCGCTCTGGCCCGCGTTTACTCAGTCAGACAACTCTCGTAGACTTGGGACCGGCTGTGTCCTTCGCGATTCGACCACGCGGTACTGTGAACAGATTCCAGGATCATTCTTCGAGGTAAATGCATGTCGCGCGAGGCCATATTTGAAGCCAGCCTGGGTTTTTTCTTAACCCCAATCAAAAAGTTTCTCGATGACCGAACCGTGACGGAAATCATGGTCAACGGACACTCTGAGATCTATGTCGAACGACGGGGCAAGCTGGAGCACACGGATGCTCAGTTTGTGAGTGAAGATGCCCTGCTGACGGCAGTCCACAACGTTGCGCAATACGTAGGTCGGGAAATTGACGACAATCGCCCCGTGCTGGACGCTCGACTCCCCGATGGATCGCGCGTGCATGCGGTTATTCCGCCCAGCGCACGCCGCGGAACCTATCTCACCATTCGCAAATTCTCTCGAGATGTCATGAATCTCGATGAGTTGGTCCGCCTGGGAAGTATCTCTGAATCGGCGCGCGAATTTCTGGAAATCTGCGTGCGACTGCACAAGAACATCATAGTCGCCGGGGGTACTGGAACAGGCAAAACATCATTACTCAATGCGCTTTCGACCGCCGTACCCGAGGAAGAACGCATTGTCGTCATCGAAGACAGTTCGGAACTCCGGCTAAAGCAGCCACACACGCTCTATCTCGAAGCACAACAGGCCGATACCTACGGCCGCGGGGGACTATCGATTCGCCAGTTGTTTGTGGCTTCACTTCGAATGCGGCCCGATCGCATCATCGTCGGTGAGGTTCGCGGTGGCGAAGCCCTGGATATGATCCAGTCCATGATCAGCGGCCACGCGGGCAGCCTGACGACTGTCCATGCCAGCACGCCACGCGATGCGCTCGTTCGGCTTGAGACTTTGTCGCTGATGTCCGACGTCGAGATTCCGGTCTATGTCGCCCGGGCGCAGGTCGCTTCCGCAATTCAGATCATCGTGCAGCTTTCGCGATTTTCAGAAGACGGCTCTCGGCGGATCACGCGGGTGACTGAGGCGTGCGGGCTCGATAAGGACAATTACACCTTCCGGGATTTATTCTTACTCAAAATGCAGGGCAAGACTCGCGATGGCCAGATCATCGCCGATTTACGCCCCACCGGCGCCCTCCCCACGTTTGCGACCGAGGCTTACGACCAGGGGATGCAGGACCGAATCCGGCTGACCGCCGACCTGTGGCAGAGATCCTAGACTCACTTTCGTCTCAGATATACAGCTCAGGCATTGTCGGGCACGGAAATCGCAGAGCAGTCTGTTGTCCACATCACTGGTTGGCTAGAATTCAAGCGTTATGTCTGATGAACTTGCTCTCGATGAACGTGTCATTATCGCGCTGAGGCGAATCACCCGGGCCGTTGATATTCATTCCGACTTTATGCAGCGGAATTTTGGCATTACCGGGCCGCAACTCACAATTCTGCGAGTCATCGATCGATTGGAACCCCTCTCGGCAGGTGATCTGGCTAAGTCCGCGAACTTCAATCGAGGAACCCTGTCGGGAGTATTGGATCGTCTGGAATCCCGCGGATTCGTCAAAAGACACCGAGCACCGCCCGATCGGCGAACGGTCACGCTGAAAATGACAGCAGCGGGGAAGCAGGTACTGGCAGAAGCTCCCTACCTGTTGCGAAATCATTTTTTGGACGCACTGAATCGGATGACGCCCGTAGAACAGTCGTCGTTGCTGCAGACTCTGGAGCAGACGGCCTGCCTGATGGAAGCCGACAGCCCCGATGACCAGCCAGTTCCACCCCCGCCTGCAACCAGCGCGGAGCGCTCCGCTCACTAACCGCCAGCGCGACCTCACATCCCACAAACCGACACGACAGATTGCGGGGAATTTCGTGCCGGTTCGTCATTTGATCAGACACGTACAGAGCCCAACAGGTCACTGAACTCAATTCGGCCGGGACTCGCTTCGGTGACGAAAACCACCGATCCGCTTCGCGATTCCGTAGGCCAGACTGCTCAGCGGAATGGGGTGGCGCCTGCTGCCCGCACGGCACCAGCAGTCGAATGCCGCACGATCGCTGGACCGACTCGAAAACCGCCCCAGGAACGTGAACGCGAACGAACAGTTCGGGGCATCTTCAATGCCGGATTCACCCTGCAATGTTGTCGAAGGAAACTCATCCGCAAGCCTTTGGCCCTGTCCGCTCGACACGATGGTAACGAACATCCCAGCAGTTCATCGCTTCTCGACTTTTCTGATGGCCCCTGGGCGGTGGAGAGTCTCGCAACGCTGCGCGGAGCCTCGGAGTCTATTCCGAAGACTGTTCGCCGTGCGTGAGCATGATACAATGCCCACTGCGAAATGATCGAAGTATGGGGGCTGGTCGATTTTCAGAGCTTTCGGGAGTACGCGATGCCGTTGCCGATGAAGACTTTGCAGGAAGCTGCCGCGGAACTCGGAATGCCCGAGCGCGAGATCAAAGCGATGGTCGATCTGGGCAAAGTCCGCGCGGTGATGAAGCGTGGCAAACTGTACTTTGCCCCTGATGAGCTGGCGAAAATCAAGCGGCTGAGGAAGACCATACCCGAGTCGGCGAAGCCTGCTGAAGCCCCGGCCCCCCCGCCACCCAAACCGGCAGCACCACCGCGCCCCGCCCCGCCACCACGGCGACCACCGCCACCCCGTCGATTCGGCGCGAATTAAACCGCCCAGATCATCGCAGAACGGCAACCTATTGGTTCTCTCCGCGCACGTCGCGCGACGGGTAAAGTACATCCCGTTACAGAGTGACGGGTCGACGATACGTCATCGACAACCGCAGCCTGTTCCTCTGCGACAACTTCCCGTATCGCAACCATAGTAGGGTGCGACGCACGATGGACAGCACATGCCTCGCCCACTGGCAAACTTCGAAATGGGAACGACCTGCGGGACCGAGCTCAATGGTCGCGGCCGGTGAAATTGCCACTCCCATTCAATGCCACCATTGGCCGTGGTTGATGAACGCACCTGTTCGCGCACCGGGTTGGGTAAATATTCCTGAGCCGCGACGGGATGGTCAACAGCTGTGGATGCCAACAAACCGACGCCAAAAGTAACAAAGGCACGAGTCAGCCAATGCGTGAGCATCGTGATATCTCCGGGAAGTCTTGTACCGATCAACGCATATGAAAAACGTCAGGCGTTGTTTCGAAGAATACCCCGCGAGCGAGATCCCGCCGGCCCTCCCTGGCCATTCCCTGCCAAATTGTCGAAACGACTCGACCAGTTGATTTCAGGACAACGATTGAGTCGAAAAGCACAATTTGCGAAAGCCTGCCGATCAGACGGGAAAGAGGCACAGACAAGGACCGTCAATGCCCCGCACCCTCAAATCAGTGTCTCGTTTTTCAGGCTCCTAATTGTCGGTGGCGAACCCGTTACACGGCAGGTCAATCAGGAGCTTTCCGCGCGACCGGCAGCCGATCGATTCGCGCAGCCAGGATGAAATCGTTCTCCGACAGACCGCCGATGGCGTGCGTCCAGATTTCAACAGCGACCTGGCGATAGCCTTCGAGATGCAAATCGGGGTGGTGTCCCTCGGCTTCGGCCAGTTTCGCAATCCTCTGAAAGAAATCGATGCCCGCCAGGAAGTTCTTAACGACCCATTCTTTGCGGATTCGCTTCCCCCGCGCCACCAGTTTCCACCCAGGGAGAGTTTCCAGCAACGCGACCGCGTCCGCGCGTTTCAGAACGGCCACTCCCCCTTCGCAGGGGACGCAGTGTTTTCGTGCAAGATTAACTGCTACCTTTGACATTGCAGGTTCCTCTTCGCGTCCAATTCTCCAGCGGTTCTCGTCCAGACCTCATGCGTCCGCATCGCAGCATCCAACGAGGTTGAACTCCTTGCGAGTAGCGAACGGGATTTCAAATTCGGTTATTTCGGCTTTTCATGCCGGTACAAAATCACGTTGACCGGTTCCCGCGTCACCAATCCTTCGCCGATCATCGAATCGAGCACCGGAAGAAACTGCGAGACATGGTCCGATCTGTCGACGATTTCGATGATCATGGGCAAGTGCTCGGAGATCCGCAGCACCTTCGACGTGTGAATGCGACTGTGGGCACCGAACCCCAGAGTGCCACGGATGACCGTACACCCAGCCAATCCATGACGACGGGCTTCTTCGGTAATCACTTCGTAGAGCACCCGCCCCTCAAATTTGTCATTTTCGCCGATGTAGATCCGAACACGTTCGGCCTCTGTGGGAAGTTTCATGAGTTGTTTGTCTCCTTGTATGTTCAGGTGAATTGCGTTCACCAGGAAATCAAATTAAGCGACCTAGCGCCATCCCCAAAAAGACGGCGGCCAGCCCAAGCAAATTCTGCAATCCCAGGTTTCCAACAGCGCGAAACCATTCGGTGCTGGCCAACATCTGCGAAGTCTCAAAAGCGAATGTCGAAAACGTCGTGAAGGCTCCCATGAACCCGGTCAACACTACAACCCGCGTCTGTGGACTGATCAGCAGGCGATCTTCCGCCAGAGTCCAGACAAAACCAAACAGCAGACAGCCGGAGACATTGATCACCAATGTTCCCCAGGGATAACCCGAACCCAGCTTCTGCTGCACAAGTCCGCCGATCCAGTAGCGTGCCAGTGTTCCACACGCCCCCGCCAGGGCCAACTGGATCAGGGGATGAGCCTTCAGCCAGTCAACCATACCGTTCACCTCGCAAAAGCTGCCAAATGTCCGAGCCTGAACGGTCGCCTCTCACGGAACGGAATTGACGTCAAACCCCTGTTTGCATGTTATGCGAATGACTTTTTCAATCCCAGTCCAGTTAGTTGGAAGCGCGAGCTTCAAACGGGCCCTCTTTTCGGCTTCGGTTTCATGGCGGGTACCGATGATGCTGTGACCAGTCTGACTGCGTGAAAACGCCACGCCGCGTCTTTACGCTGTCTTGGTCCGGGTGCGGAATGACTTCGCAACGTCCACCTGTTTGACAGACCGTGATTCCCCCCACAGACTGGCTGAAGCTCCGCCGATTCGGCTCACGGGAATGATCCCAACGGCTGATTCGATTCAGAATTCAAACGGTTTTCATTCCATGTCCGCGATTCAACTCCCGACGCAACTTCTGAAAAAGTGCTGGTTTATCGCGGGCCCAACAGCCTGCGGCAAAACAGCCACGAGTCTGGAATTGGCAGACCAATTATCAGCCGAGATCATTTCCCTGGATTCCATGACGATTTATCGCGGCATGGATATCGGGACAGCAAAACCAGACGCCGGTCAGAGAAATCGAGTCCCGCACCACTTGATCGACATCCTTGACCCGCACGAGGAATTCAGCCTGGCCGATTACATTCAGGCCGCCGCGAAATCCGCTGAGAATATTGTGAGTCGAGGCAAAACTCCGTTGTTCGTGGGGGGAACCGGACTTTACCTGCGTGGCGTGTTGCGTGGCGTGTTTCCGGGCCCCGCTGCCAACTGGGAGTTACGACGGGAGTTGGAAGCCCTCGCAGCCCAGCAAGGCGACGCCGCTGTCCATGCCCGACTGACACAAATCGACCCGGTACTCGCATCCAGGCTGGCGCCGGGGGACTTGCGCCGCGTCATCCGGGGCATTGAAGTCTACGAACTGACGGGTTCCAGACTCTCGGATCAGCAACTGCAAGCTCCTTTGCCAGAAGACCTTCAGTCCAGGCATGTCTTTTGGCTGCACCCGCCTCGTGATTGGCTGCATGAGCAGATTAATCAACGCGTTAACACCATGCTTGAAAAAGGCCTCATACCTGAAGTCCAAACTTTGTTGCAATTACAACATCCGTTGGGAAAGACGGCTCGGCAGGCCCTAGGCTACAAAGAGGTAATTGAAGGCCTGGCCAGTGGCCAATCCTTGGCCGAAATGGCCAAAGTCATTCAAATCAGAACCCGCCAGTTTGCCAAGCGTCAACACACATGGTTCAGAAATCTGGTGGAATGCCGCGAGATTGCCATGAATGGCACCGAAACGCCGTCAGTCTTGGCAGACCGGATCTTGGACCAAGCCCGCTAAGTCCGGGACAAAATTGGGTTGCAAACCCTTGAAAATCACGGAAGAATAGTGGGCGACGGCAAAAAAACGCAGCGGATTGGCCTCAGGCAGTCCCCTGAGTCCGAAGAAGCTTTCGCGGTATTGAAAGAAAAGTGGCACGAACCCTCATCTGGCCCCCCTCTTGCGAAAGAGGGAAGAGGGCGCGTGCCTTAAGCATTACAGTCGCCACCCATCCGTGAGAGATTGCCCTGTCATCCCATCGACCTGGGACCAAGGCAAATTCCTGACTTAGACGACCGAGTTATTTGACAGCCAATCGCGAAGTCTTACTGTTTCGAAGTGTGAAACTGGGGTCTATTTTACCAACACCGATTTTTCGCTCATCCCCTGAACAGTTGATTTTTAAAAGAAATTTTGGGCGCACTCGACATGCCGAACGCTGACTCTCCCCAAAACTCATCGTTTCTACTTGTCTGTCGCGTTCCCGGTTTTGAACCCGCCCGGATTTATCTGAAACCAGGACTGACCACCGTAGGCCGGTCCAAATCGTGTAATTTCTGCCTGCCCGATGACACCGTTTCCCGCCAACATGCCGAGATTCGTGTCCAGGGAACCAGCGTTTCATTACGCGATCTGGGAAGCCTGAATGGAACGTTTCTTGCCGGAAAACAAGTCCAGGACGACACGGTTCCCCTGGTCCGTGGGCAGTTGATTCGATTCGGTACTGGTTCCGCAAAGTACCGCTTTGTTTACGCGGAAGAATATGACCCGAGCCTGGATTCCGACCAGGAAACCATTCGCGGCCAGGAAAAGCCCCCCAAAACCGACCCCAGTTATACGTCGAAAGTTTTGGAGAATTACAAGCTGACCAAGGCGCAGCGTGAGATCCTCGACATGCTGCTGGAAGGTGATTGCGAGAAAACGATTGCGGAAAAACGGTATAGTGCCCAACAAACCATTCATACGCATATCCAGAACATCTATCGCATCTTCAATGTCCATCGCCGAGCAGAACTGATGGCCTTGTTCATGCCCCCACGGGAAGCTGACCTGAACAGCGACGATTTTTCCGCGTGAGCGTCGTGCGGGCAATTGCCCTCTCCCGCAGGCTGGCATACGATTGTCTGTCCACCAGGTCGCATGCGCTGCCCATATCTCCGTGGGATGCTTGAAATGCCTTGCTCGCCCGTGCGATCTGCTTTGTCTTTCCCGAAGGGGATTCTCTTTGCTGGGCTGCTGATCCTCAGCATCAGCCCGGCCGGATTTGCTCACCTGAAGTTGGAGAAGTCCGCCGCGCCCCAGGACGACGCGACTGAGTCCAGCACGGACGATGACCTCGATTCCGCAATCGACCTGTCTCACGAGGTCGACCAGGATCTGACCGCCCTCACGGTCCCCGGCGAACTCCTGGGAAAAATTGACGCGGCCAAACGACTCCAATATTCGCAGTCGCTTCGGGCACTGCTGCTGGAAGGGATTTCACCCGCCGGCGCAGCGGTGGCCAAGCGCCATTTCGAAGCCGCACATCGTGCCATTCCCAGCGATCCACGCGCGACCTACGCCTACGGACTGGCGCTGCTCGAACAACAAAACTCCAAAGAAGCACTCTCGCAGTTTCAGGCGGCCGCCAAACAGAGCCCCGGACCTTACCTTCCTGCCCGGCAGGCCATGATCTGGACGCTTCTGGTCCGCCAGGACTGTGGTGCTGCGTTACCTCAATTACTCGAGTTAGCCAGACAGATAGAGCGCGTCCAGGGAAGCTGGCCAACCGAGCGAGATCGACGGCACTCGGCAGAATGGTTGGGACGGACCATGGGATTTCTGTCGGGCCCGGGATCGATTCCCGACCTGGCCAGTCGAATCACCGAGACAACGAAGGAAATCGAAGGCACACTGACCGGGGAACGCCTCCAGGCCTTCCGTCGCGCGAATAAAGGGATCCCAAAACGTCAGCAGGAACTGGAAGACTGGGCCCGGCGGCCAGTGGATGAACTCACGAGGGAGATGAATTCCAAACGCCAGGACGCCCGCCTGGGTGTGCAGGCAGCCGAGGCCGAAATGAAGCGTCTGCAAGAAGAGATTCGCGACGCTAAACGACCGTTCGATCAACGGATCGCTGACAGCAAAAAGGACCTGCGCAGTTACAGTCAACAGGCCAAGCAGGCGACCAAAGATATTCCGGCACTCGAAGAACAGGTTGCGACTCTCTCAGTGCCACAGCAGAAACCGAATGGCTACAACACCTACCGTGGCCGCCCAACATCCATGCGCTGGCGAAATGAAAATGCGCAGGAAAAGAAGGCTCGCGAATCGCAACTGTCCAGCGCCCAGCAGAAACTGCAACAAGCCAAAACGGCTGTCACACGCGCCAAACAGGGGCTCGCGGATTCGAGAAAGGAGCAGGAGCAAGCTCAGTCGGACATGCGGAAAACGATTGGCCCCAAACAACATGAACTGGCAGAGGCCCGTCGTACGCACCAGGAAGCCACCAGTCGATTACGCGAAGTCGAGCACGCAATTCTATCACCCGAGCAGATGAAATCTCGGCCGAAAGCACTGGAGGCTTATGTTCCACTCGACATCCTGGCCGAAAAGGATCGGCTGCTGGCAACCATCAGGTGAATGCCCCCATTCGACAGATATGCAGTTTGACCCCGGTGCCTTCCTGGAAACTGCACCACCGGGAACATCCTGAAGACAACGGCAGCGCGACTCTGCAGAACCGCAAAAGACCAACTACTTCGCCCCGGGAACGAGTTCGTAAAGCAGAATGTTGCGATAACTGATGCCGTGGAATTCGCCATCAAGACAGACTGAACCCCGCGCCGGAACATCCTTGCTGGTCAGACGCGTATCCAGCA
>JAFEBR010000417.1 GCA_018242565.1 Planctomycetota bacterium
GAAGCCGCACTGGATGCCTTGACCGCAGGAGTGAAAAAGGTGCATATCGTCGATGGCCGCATGCCGCATTCGTTGTTGGTGGAGATATTCTCTGACCAGGGAGTCGGCACCGAAATTGTGGCCTGATTCCGGGCGTTGTCTCCCGGGACGCAGGCGTCTCGCTGTCGTTCCGCGGGAAATTGAGTTGTGAAACATCTGAAATCGGGCATTCCCCGGCTCAGGCCCTCAACGACGCTCGGCGACGAACGTCCTTGATCATTCCGTCGTTGTGACTTCTGGAACTGCGACAGCTTCCGCTGCACGAGAACCAGAACTTTGTGAACTCAGATACTGGAGAGATTCTCAGTGCATTCCGCCGCCACACAGTCGAGTCAGGCCACGATCGAGACCTTCAAGAAATATGTGATCCCCAACTACATCCGTTACCCGGTGTCGCTTGTGCACGGTGAAGGCTCGTACGTCTGGGACGCCGAAGGCAAACGCTATCTCGACCTGTTTCCCGGCTGGGGCTGCAATATCATCGGGTATTCGCCCCCCCGCGTGGTGGCTGCGATTCAGAAACAAGTGGCCGATCTGATCCACGTCCCCAATACCTGGTACACCGAGGCCCAGGGGAAATTCGCCGAGGCGCTTTGTACCCGCAGCTTTGGCCAAGTGTTCTTTGGCAACAGCGGCGCTGAGGCGATCGAGGGAGCCATCAAGTTGGCCCGCCTGACGGGAGCGCCGCAGGGACGGCATAAGATCATTACTTTCCGAAACAGCTTCCACGGACGTACCTACGCGGCAGTCACCGCCACCGCTCAAGAGAAGTACCATGAGGGGATTGGCCCTCTGGTTCCTGGTTTCAGCTATGCCCAGCACAACAACCTCGATTCGGTGAAAGCACTGGTTGATCGCGAAACCTGTGCCATTATGGTCGAACCGGTGCAGGGGGAAGGGGGCGTCAACATTCCCACCGACGATTTCCTGCCGGGATTGCGAAAGATCGCCGATGACAACGGTCTGTTACTGATATTCGACGAAGTGCAGACCTGCATGGGGCGAACTGGAACCTGGTTTGGTTACCAGCAATGGGGAGTGCAGCCTGACATCTTCACGATGGCCAAAGGTCTGTCGGGCGGGGTTGCCTGCGGCGCTTTTATCGCCCGCACGGAAATCGCAGCCAATCTGAAGCCCGGGAAGCATGCCAGCACGTTCGGCGGCAATCCCCTCGCCATGGCTGCCGGCCTGGCTACGATTGAAACCATCGAGCAGGATAATCTGCTCGAGCATGTCGCGGTGATGTCGGCCCGATTCCGCGACCATTTCACCCGGCTCAAGGCCGAACTGCCGATCATTCGCGAACTGCGCGTGCGCGGTATGATGATTGGCATCGATTTGACCATTAATGGTACGGCCGCAGTCGGCAAGTGCATGGAACGCGGTCTGCTTATCAATTGCACACACGACACCGTCATTCGTCTGTTGCCCGCTTTGAACATCACCCCCGAGCAGGTCGACGAAGGGGCCGCGGTCATCAGCGAAGTGCTCCGTGAAATGGCCCGCTCGGCGTAAGTCCGCCCGCGTGTCTGCAGACGAGTGGTTCGTAGCGACCGCGTGACGGTTCGCGTCTTGTCGGACTTGGGCCTTGCCCACTGGACTTAGACGCCGATCGGTTGCCACAATGAATTGCTGGTGAGCGAATGCTGCCCCGGACCGATGAGCCTGCGGCGGTATTCGGCGTGTGGGCGACGTTTGGTTCGTGGTCACGGGGACGATCTGTTCATTCTGGTTCTGCCGATGTCATGAGTTCTGTTCCACTCGACCGCGAAGAATACATCGAACAGTCCCATTTTTTTCGGGTTGTTCGCGAACGACTGGATGAGAATGTCCCCGTGCAGGAGATTCTCTCGACGGTACACGAAGAGATTCTGTCGACCACGAAGCTCCCCATGGCGATTGAGTTCCTCTGCGGAGAAATTCTGCACACCGGCCGGTTGAGCATCGGCATGGGGCGCCTGCCGCATTATTTCACCCCTTTTCAGGTGTTCGTCATCGCTCAGTCCGAGGCCGACCGTTCGCGTTTCAATCATCGCACGGCGTTCGAGATTCTGCAGTACGAGGCCCAGTATCGGGCGAACTCCCCCACGCCAGCGGGACTGTTCGTCTACCAGTTCGAATCGATCAGCCGTAATAAGCTCGGCTACGATCGTGGCATGGAAGCCATCGCGCAGGACACCATGTACGACGCGCAATGGCGCGACTGGATCCTCTTGGCCCGCCGGCAACTTGGTGCACTCGATTTCGCCGATCTGATGTACTTAAGCAGCGAAGAGTTTGTTCACGACACCCGGCGGACGACGCGAAATCCCGACTTCAAATCGCCGAACGCGGTTCTCTTCGGAGCCAAAGAAGGGCGAATCGCCCGCGCCAATCGTGGCAAAGATCCGCTCTATATGTTCGCGGCTCTGCAGCGACAACTGGGGTATCCCTTGGTGCCCCGTGCGCGATCGCTGATTGGGGCCGAACGCGACTTGCCCGCCCTGCAGGCCAAAGTCGCTCAACTGGAAAAGCGGTTGCACCTGGTCGAGTCGGAACTCAAGGGCAATCTCGATCTCTCTCAGTATTATGTCAAACCGGTTGATCCGTTTGACGAAGCGGGCCGCGCGAAACCGTAATCGCCGAGCGACGCTCGTAGAGAAACGAGAACGCACACACGACCAGGGCCCCCGCACCGCACAGCAGGGTGGTGCCCAGCGACCGGGAATTGGCGACCAGTCGCAATACCGAGGCATACCACGGCAGCGACTTCGCCGGGATCGCGGTTTTACGCGGCCCCAGTTCAATGTTGAGCCGCAGATGCGAATCGACGGGAATTCGCTGTTCCTCGGGGGGCGCGACATCGAAGGCGTCGCGGGCCTGTTCGCGGACAAACGCCGGATCGTGTGTCTGTGCCTGAATGACACGGTCAAAATGTGCGACCTGCCGACTCAGCTCAGACAACCGCCATTGATTGGCGACGTATTCCCGGTTGAGAGCCAGATACGCCAGGAGTTTCGGCGACAGCACCACCGTGGCGTACAAACCGGCCGCTACGAACAGACTCACCCAGAACGCCATGGAAGTAATCCAGGCGTGCCACGGAGTGCAGGGTGTTGTTTCTGAAACGTGCGGCATCGCCAATGCTCGAACCAGGCCAACTGAAACCGGCGTCTGGAATGTGTGCGCCACGGCCCCTGTTGGCTGCTATTTGAATTATGACCCGGAAAGCGAGCCTCACTTCAGGTTGCCCGCGAAAATCAACCCGGCGGAACACAGACTTTCGCAGTCGTATCGACCTTCTGGGGAGCGTGGCCCGACACCGGAGAAAAAATGACGGTTATGCCGGATGCACCGCATCGGCGCCCTCGATTGCCGGTTGCCGCGGGCTCGGAACGACTTGGTCTTCTTGCACTCACCGTGTCAGAACCGGCCTACAGCGCGCAGGAAAAAGGCCCGGTACAAGCCATCTCGTACCGGGCCTACGCACAGCGAACACGTCGCCGGGATTTCTGATGTCCCGTGCGCTTATTTCTTCCAGAGTTTGCCGCCGTACACGGCTTCGTCACCCAGCATTTCTTCGATCCGCAGCAGTTGGTTGTACTTGCAGATGCGGTCAGTACGGCTGGCCGAGCCGGTCTTGATCTGGCCAGTTCCCAGGGCGACCGCCAGGTCGGCGATCGTGGTGTCTTCGGTTTCGCCGCTGCGATGGCTCATCACGGCGGTGTAACCATTACGGTGGGCCAGTTCGACGGCGTTGACCGTTTCACTCAGGCTGCCGATCTGATTGACCTTCACCAGGATGCTGTTGCCAATGCCTTCCGTGATGCCCTGCTGCAACCGCTTGACGTTGGTGACGAACAGGTCATCGCCAACGAGTTGGACCTTCTTGCCCAGCGTGTCTGTGAGCAGCTTCCAACCTTTCCAGTCGTCTTCGGCACAGCCGTCTTCAATCGAGCAGATGGGGTACTTCGCCGCCCAGCTTTCGAGCAGTTTCACCATTTCGTCGCTGCCAAACGCCTTTCCTTCGAACTTGTACGTGCCTTTGGCTTCGTCGTAGAACTCGGTCGAGGCGACATCGAGGGCAATCTTGATCTGCGAACCCGGCTTGTAACCAGCTTTTTCGATCGCTGTCATGATGACGTCGAGCGCCGCCTGATTGGCTCCCAGGGCGGGAGCGAAGCCCCCTTCGTCACCCACCGCCGTGCTCAGACCTTTTTCCGAGAGGACCTTTTTCAGCGCGTGGAAGGTTTCCACGCCGGCTCGCAGGGCATCGCTGAAGGTGTCGAAGCCCAGCGGCATGACCATGAATTCCTGAACGTCGATGCCATTGTTCGCATGCGCGCCACCATTGATAATATTCATCATCGGGGCGGGCAGATACTTGGCGCCCACTCCGCCCAGGTACCGGAACAGGGGGAGATAGCTGGCGCGGGCCGCCGCATGGGCACACGCCAGCGAGCAACCCAGGATCGCATTGGCTCCCAGCTTTGTCTTCTGTTCGGTGCCGTCGAGTTCCAGCATCACCGTATCAATCGTCAACTGGTCCGACACGTCGAGGCCGATCAATTCAGGAGCGATCTCTTCGTTGACGTTTTCGACCGCTTTCTGCACTCCCTTGCCGAGGTAACGTCCCTTCTGATCTGAATCTCGCAGTTCTGTCGCTTCGTGCTTGCCGGTGCTCGCACCACTCGGTACGGCCGCCCGGCCCAGGGTGCCATCTTCCAATTCGACGTCCACTTCGACCGTGGGGTTACCCCGGCTGTCCAGGATTTCACGGGCGTGGACCGACTCAATAATCAAACTCATGACCTACGAATCCTCAATGCAAATGACCGAGAGTTATGGACAACGCCTCGCTGGCGTTCATGCGCGTGGCGGCATTGTCGCGATTTGGTGCCGAAAATGCCACTGCCCTGTCGCTGAAAACCCGCGAGAGTTGTGACATCCGGGGAAACTGCCGATCCCGCAAGAATTGCCGCGACCGTGGTTACCGTTTCCGTTGCACAATGGTCCTGAAAATCGTCAATTTCTGTGCGAATCCGGATCATTTCGCGTGTTTCCGCGGGGGGATGATCGCCAACATCCGAGGGAACAGTTAGACTCGTCTCCAATGAACCGATTGCCTCTCGAACCGATTGATCCTCAAGTCACATCCATCCAGCCCGGCAGCGGAGTCTGCATGCGGCTGGAACTGGCCTGGGGGTACGTGCGCCGCTGGTATTTGAAAACGTTTCGCTCCGGGTATGTCGCAAAAATGGCGGCCTTGCGAAAGGGCGATCGCAACGTTTGCCCGTTCGAAGTTCTCGATCCCCGCGATATCAAATTTTACCGCAACCAGGGAGGGTATTTTTGGGAGCCGCAGGATGACCCGTTCACCTGGCGCGATCGGTTGGGCTTTGCCCGGGCCGGTCTGACCGAACTCTGGTTGCTGTCGGGGACGTTTTTTGTAGTTGCCGCTTTTCTGGAAGCGGGCCTGGCTGTTTTCGACGGGCCAGCTGAAGCCGGTGCCGCAGATGTCAGCCGTCAGATCGCCGTTTGGGGCGTACATCTCCTGGCTCTGGGAGCGCTCGTGTGCGGAATGTTGATCGTCTGGTTCTTCCGGAATCCGCGACGAATCATTCCGCAGGAACCGGGGCTGGTCGTTTCTCCGGCCGATGGAAAAGTCGTTCATATCGAAGAATTGGAATACGACGAATTTGTGGGCGGTCCGGCCGTCGTCATCGGCATTTTTCTGTCGATTTTTAATGTGCATATCAATCGCGTTCCGGTCGCCGCACGGGTGATCGGCATTCGTTACCGTAAGGGAAAATTCCTGAACGCCTTGCGTCCCGAGTCGGCTCGCGAGAATGAGCAGTTGGCACTGCGCATCGAATCGACCGTTGCACCACATCGACGAATGGTGGTTCGACAAATTACGGGGGCGATTGCCAGGCGAATCGTCTGCTGGGCGAAACCAGGAGACGAACTCGCGACGGGGGAACAATTCGGTATGATTAAACTGGGTTCGCGAACCGAACTGGTGTTGCCGCGCGAGCCAGGTCTGCAGATCGTCACCCGCCTGGGTGAGAAGGTCAACGCCGGTTCCAGTCTTCTCGCTCGTTACGAGAACGCGAACGGCTGAGTGTGGGGGAATGCCATGAAAATGAAGCGCTTTCGCATGCCGCGGCGTGAACGATTGTTCGCCGTGTTGCCGACGTTGCTGACTTTGGGCAACGCGATCTGCGGTTTTGGCGCGATCACGTTTGCGGCGAAGGTGGGATTGGAACCCTACGGCCTGGGGCGCAGTCCCACCGAATGCCTGTGGATCGCCGCCGTTCTGGTCTTTCTGGCGATGGTGTTCGATATGCTCGACGGCCGGGCTGCCCGTTGGGCGAATCAGACCAGCGAGTTCGGTGCCGAACTCGACAGTCTGTGTGACGCCGTGAGTTTTGGCGTGGCGCCCGCGGTGATGCTGATCAAATTTACGGCCGAGACTCATCCGCCGATGTTCGTCGCACGATTGTTGTGGGTGATCGCCGTGTTGTACGTGGTGTGTGCCATTCTGCGCCTGGCACGATTCAACGTGGAGACGGACGAAGAAGACACGCACGAGTTCTTCAGCGGACTGCCTTCGCCGGCGGCCGCTGGAACGGTCGCGTCGTTTATGATCGCGCTGCCCGAACTCGAATCGCTGGCTGCCGAGTCGGTTGAAAATGCCAATCGGTTGGATCGGCTGATTCACGACGTGGCTCTGGTGACGTTGCCGGCACTGCAGTTCGTTCTGCCTGTTGTCGCGCTGGCGTGCGCCTGCCTGATGGTCTCGACGATTCGTTATTCGCACGTGTTCAACCAATGGTTCCGCGGTCGCCGCAGTTACCGACACATTTTACGGTTGATGCTGGGGCTGGCGATTGCGGTCATTTTTAAAGAACTGGCGGTCCCGCTGGTGTTCGCCTGGTTCTCGTTCGAGGCTCCCGTGCGTGCGGGCTGGCGGGCACTGCTGCCGGGACGTCCTCTGGCTGCAGTCACCCCTGAGGCCGCACCGTCGGACGAAAACACCCCCCAACCCCCGCCCCAAGTTCCCGGTTCGCCGCTTGCTTCCTGAAGGTCTTCCGTTGATGACGACTCCATCCAGTTTCAAAATTATTCCCGGCCAAACGGAACTCGATCAGATTCCCCGCGATCTGCGGTTTCATCCCGCGGTGAATGATCACCCCCGCAGTTTGTCGGCAGGGCAGCTCTCGCAGTTTAACCGCGATGGCTACATTCGTGGCATCCGAATTTTCAGTCCGGCGGAAATCACCTCGATTCGGACGTATTTTGATGAGCTGTTGGCACGCACAATTGCCGCGGGGGGCGATAGCTATTCGATCAGCACGGCACACGCCAAATACGGCCGCGTGTTCGATATTCTCACCGACCCGCGGATTGTGGCCTGCGTCAAAGACCTGCTGGGCGAAAACGTCGTCGCCTGGGGTTCGCATTTCTTTTGCAAAATGCCGCACGATGGCAAGACTGTCGCCTGGCATCAGGATGCCAGCTATTGGCCGTTGACCCCCTCGAAAGCGGTCACCGTCTGGCTGGCCATCGACGACGCCGATGTCGAAAACGCCTGCATGCGGTTCATTGCCGGTTCTCAGCATTTCGGCCATCTCACCTATCGTCCCAGTGATTCATCAGAGCACAATGTGCTGAATCAGACGATCGAAAACGCCGAACAGTATGGGACACCTGTTGATGACATTCTGCAGGCGGGTGAAATCTCGATCCATAGCGACCTGTTGCTGCATGGTTCAGAGGCCAACGAATCGGATCGCCGGCGCTGTGGCTTGACGTTGCGATACTGCGCGGCCGATGTACGGGCACACATGGATTGGAATCAAAAAGGGGTGATCGTATCGGGCAGCGACCCGAGTGGTCACTGGTCCAACCGCCGTCGTCCGGACACCGACTGACCGCCCGGGGTTCGTCGGTCAACTCGTCGCACGGCGCAGCGCGCTATAACGTTGTGGCTGTGGCCTGCCGGCTGTTCGGTGGGCTGGCCTTCCGCGTTCAGGCCGTTTCACAGGTTCGTCTGCGATGGGAACCGGCCCGTTCGAGGATTGGCGGTCTGCTGTACGCCCAGGCGGTGCATGCGGTACTATTTCGTGACGAGCGCTCCATCAGCCCGTGATTTGCAGGAGAGGAAGTCATGCGAACAATTCTCGTGCGGTGCCTGATTCTGGGGGGACAGGTTGCAGGCTGGCTCATGGCGAGTGCCTGGGCGGCAGATTCAATCCCGACGCCAACCCGAGCCCCAACCGGATGGGCTGTTGCGGCTTTCCGCACCGAGACGGCTCCGGAGTTTGAGTTTGAACCGCAGGGAGGGCCAGGCAATGGCAACCGATTCATTATCCGGCACGATGCTCGGGAAGGGCTGGATGGCAGTTGGACCCGCACGTTTCCTGTCCAGGGGGGGCATTGGTATCACTTTCACACGCTGCGACGTATCGAAAACGTGCCCGCGGCCCGGCGGAGCGCGGTCGTCCGCGTGATCTGGGGGGACAGTCAGGGACGGCAAGTAACTCATGATACGCCGACAGCCCAGACGTTTCGTCCTGGAGTCAAACCGTCGGCGGAACCCGAATATCCGACCGACAAAGCGACCGATGCGGACGGATGGACCGAAGTCTCGGATACCTATCTGGCTCCCCCGGCCGCCACCCAGGCTGTCGTGGAGTTGACACTGCGCTGGGCCCCGGGCGGGCGCGTTGAATGGAGCGATGTGTCGCTTCGCGAAGTCACCCCTCCAGCGGGCCGCAAGGTGCGGTTGGCCGCGGTGCATTACATTCCGCTGGGCAAAACCCCCCAGGCCAACTGTGAGCAATTTGCTCCGCTGATCGCCGAGGCCGCACGCCAGCGGGCTGACCTGGTGGTTTTGCCCGAAACGCTGACCCAGACCAACACCGGCCTGTCGTACGTTGACTGTGCCGAGCCGATTCCAGGTCCGTCCACCGAGTACTTTGGAAAACTGGCCCAGGAGCACGACCTGTATCTGGTGGCCGGGCTGATCGAACGCGATCGCCATCTGGTCTATAACGTAGCCGTGTTGCTGGGACCCGACGGCAAGATCGTGGGCAAGTACCGGAAGGTCTGTTTGCCCCGCGGTGAAGTCTCTGCGGGAGTGGCCCCCGGCCACGAATACCCCGTGTTCGAGACTCGTTTTGGACGCGTCGGCATGATGGTCTGTTACGACGGCTTCTTCCCCGAAGTGGCCCGCCAGTTAAGCGCTAATGGGGCCGAAATTATTGCCTTTCCCGTCGCTGGGTGCAATCCGCTGCTCGCATCGGCCCGGGCCTGTGAGAATCATGTTTACGTGGTCAGCAGCACCTATTGCGATACCTCACTGAACTGGATGCTCACGGCGATCTACGATCAAGAGGGCACCCCCATCGCTAAGGCCGAAAAATGGGGGACCGTGATTGTCTCCGAGGTGAATTTGGATCGGCGTGTCCAATGGTCGAGCCTGGGGGATTTCAAGGCTGAGCACCATCGACACCGACCTGTGATGCAGGCGGAAAAATAGGCGAACGGTCGATAATTTGCGTTGTTTTTTTCCGTCGGCTGCGCCTATCCGTCCGGTTTGCTGCAGCATTCGCCGGCCACCAGAAAACGGTGGCAGGGGGCGTGTAATCGGAATTCTCGGCGGGTACTCCTATGCCGTTGGCCGAAAATCTGTAAATCCATCGCGTGCCGTACTGTTTGGCTGTACAATTTTTCCCGTGGGTGCACCTGTCAGGGCACTGGGCCGATTGTGTTTTTGCCAGGAAATTCGAAATGATGCCAGATGACGATGATTTTGTGATTGGTGATGGCGACGTCGGTGCTGATCCGGCGGGTGATGAAGATTCCGGAATCGGTATGAATACCGTGACCGATCCGACCCTGCTGACGCTGGTCCAGGATGGAAAGCGTGTCATTGTCGGCTTCAATTCCACGGCTGTGCCCGACGAAGTATGCGTCGCGGCCTATCGCGATCAACTCCTGGCCTATGTTCAGGAGCATGAATGCACCTCGATGGCCTTCAACTTGGCCGGGGTCAAGATGTTGCCCAGCGGCATGCTGGGTTTGCTGGTCAGC
>JAFEBR010000418.1 GCA_018242565.1 Planctomycetota bacterium
GCATGAACTGAAACAGTCGCACTCGATATGCCAGCACCTGGGCGTATGCCAGGTCATAATTGGCCCGCCACCGCTGAGACTCTTCCTTCTCTCGGTACGGCTTGGCTTTTTCAAGCAGGTGCGCCGCCTCGTTCAGCAATCCAAAGGCCCGCATCGCCCGATCGAACGATCCCTGTGCCGCCGGTTTGAATTTCGTCGGGTCGCTGCTGTACCAGGTTTCCTGGATGTACAACTCTTTGTCGATGAACGGGTTCAGGAGTTTGACGGCTTCCCAGACGGCGGTCCTTAACTTGCTGCGGCTGCGCTGCTCTTCGTATTTTCGCCGACTGACCAGTTCCGGCGTGTACTGTTTCATGTCCAGGAAGGCGAACTTCCGCTGATCGATCGCCGCCTGTCCGACGAGGTTTTCTTCTTCGTGCGGCAAAACAAAGAAAATCCCCCCCGTTTCCTTGGTGAGTCGGGCCTGATCGTAGGGTGCGAACCCACTGGGATGTGCATCCCAGCGTTCATGCAGGCCATCGAACTGCAGGGCTTCGGGCATGGCCGATTCGGGGCCCCGGTCGATTTCCAGCCAGTGCACGAGTCCGTATTTCGGGTCGCGCCAGGCCATGCGTGCTTTGGGAAACCCAAAGACTGACTCGCGGCCCAAGATGTAAATCGGTGTCGACTTGCCGCCCCTGTTCGCCGTCGCGATTACATCGTCGACCAGCGAACCCTGGTAGTTGTCGTCGCCCGATTCGTCGGTGACGACGATCACCACCAGCTTGCGGTGCTGCCTGATGGCGACCTGCTTATATTGCTCGAGGATCCGCCTCAATGCGCCAAACAGGTTCTCTTTCCCGGTGTTGTCGATTTCGATCTTATTGATCGCCGAGCGAATTTCGTTGATATTCGCAGTCGGCTTGGGGGTGATGTGATGCAGTTCTTCCCCGAAACTCTCGACCACCGTCAGCAGAATCTCTTTGTCGGCTTTTGAGCGGGCATCGCGTTCCATCACAATGCCGAGTTCTTCGTAGACTTTGTGAAACTGCTCGGCGATTTCTTTCTGGTCGTCTTTCATCGACTCGGATTCGTCGAACAACCAGACCACCAGCAGTTTCTCGTCGCGGAGCAGTCGCAGCATCTCTTGCGTGACGCGCCCTAATGCCGCGCCATAGCCTTCGGTCACTGCGGCGGCATCTCCCTTGATCTGGGCCGAGCCGAGGTCGTTGCCGATATCGCCCAAGCCGGGTAATCCGGGATCACCAATGCCGACGTTGAGGCCAGGGTCGCGAAATTGGCCCGAAGCTTCAATTTTGCCAGCGACACCGCCACCGCCCCCTCCGCCACCGCCGGTCCCGCCAACACCACCACCCCCTCCGCCACTCGTGCCGGCGTTGATGACGATGGAGGCAGCGCTATTTGTCGGACCGCCCGGAACGATATTCATCGTTTCGGAAACTTCTGTGTCCGAATTCAAATCGCGAGTGAACTCTTCCGGGGTGCGTTCGGTATCGAGGACCGTTTCAATCGACAGCTTCAAATCTTCCTGCTGATGCTGGAAGTGGAAGAATGCCAGTGTGACGCCGGTGATGAGGTGTAGTCCCAGCGACAGTATGAATCCAGAGAGTTCGACGCCGCGGAATTTCAACATGGTTCAAGGCTGCCTGGGGGGCTCTGGATTACAGCTTGGGCATCGCTCGCGGTGTGGCTTGGGGGCGTTTGGCGGCTTCTTCGCGAGCCCGGTCTTCTGCCAGTTGAATCTGCCGGCGGGCTTCGGCTTGACTCGTATTCGCTGCGAAGGTTCGCGGGTCCTGAACTTCTTTCCATTGCCAGCCCATGGGGGTCGTGTACTCGCGCTCGGCGATTTTTGCCCACGGAGTGCCGGGGTGTTCATCGATAACGCGCTTCAGATACATCGACGCCTGCTTTTCGAGTTTCTTAACCAGTTGACCCGCGTTGATTTCCTTCGAGGGCTCCAGTTGCCACTTGTTGCTGTTTTTGTTCTTGAACGGTTTGGGAGTCGACTTCATTTCGGCGAGCATGGAATTATAGCCGAAGATTCGCACCTCCATCGCCAACGCCCGACCGATTGCCAGATCGTAGGCTGCCCGCCAGCGCGGTTCCAGAATCTTGTCGCGTTCTTTTTCACCTTGTTGCAGCAGATCGAGGACCTGCTTGATCTTGTAGTCTGTTTCCGCGGCCGGTTTTTGAGCCTCGGTAATCGTGCTGCGCAGGACGTCGTCGTTGTACGCCGGGAAATCCAGACGCGGAATCATGACGTTGTCGATCTTGGTACGCTTGGCGGCTTCAATCAGCTTGAACTTGGCTTTGTTCTTTTCCACGCTTTTCCAGTATTCCCGAATCGGCCGGTAGTCGGGTTGGTAATTCCGCATGATGGCCGGGTCGAAACGTGTCCCTTTGTCGTCTTCTTGGGCAATCAGAAACTGCCCGCCGGTTTCCTTGCAGATACGCGTCAGGGCGTAGGGCCCGTAACCCGACGACATTCGCGACAGGTCACCCCCCGAGCCTCCGAAGAACCCGAGTTGCAAGGCCTCTGGTTCCACCGTTTCCGGGCCGGCGTCGACTTCCAGGTCGACCGTGTCCCCTTCCGGGAATTTCCAGGCGACGTAGCCTTTTTCGCGGCCAAACAAGGCTGCATTGCCGATCGAGTAGACCTTAATCCCGGTCCGCCGGCACATCGTGATCGCCTCTTCCAGATGTTCTTCGGCGTCGTCACCTTTTTCGTCGGTGATGATGAAGATCAGGATCGAGCGATTCTTGTCTTTCTCTTTTTTCAGACGGTTTACAATCTGTTTGACCGCACTGAACACGTTCTCTTTGCCTGATGGGTCGTCCGGAATCTCGCGGACTTTGGGGATCAGCGCTTTGACATCGTCCACCGGCTTATCGGTCAGAAACTTGAACCCTTCGCCATACGTGGCGGCCATCGTCTGCAGGGCTCCCTTGCCCCCTTCACCCAGAGATTCCAGTTGGCGATAGACCATCTCGAACCGTTCGGCGATGGCATCCCGGCGATCTTTCAGCGAGAGCGACTGATCAAACAGCCAGACCGCGGTGGTTTTCTTTTCGCGGAGCGACTGGGCGATCTCCCAGGTCAGGCGATCGATGGCCGCTCCCACGCCGCCGCCCGTTCCGGCTACGTTTTCGGTGGAACTGCCCGTGATCAACGGTCCCGAATTCTTGCCTGAACCGCTGACGGCTTCGGTCAGTTCGTTCATGGCGGGCAAGCCGGGGCCCAAGTCGTCGACCATCCGAATATTGACCTGCTGGCCGCCGGTGATCCCCTCACTCACGCGTTGTTCGGTCGCGTCGCTGACACTGCCCGCGCCACTGACTGCTGCCCCCGCACCCGAACTCCCCCCGGTGGCCATCGACGATAACGCGGTGACATCCTCGCCCGTCCCCTTCTGGTCAAAGCTGGACGCTTCGAACTCGGTTTCGTTCTGCACGTCTTCCAGCGTGCTCTCGAGCAAGGCGACCTGCGATTCATTCTGGACCGTCATTTTGACAGCCAGCAGCATCAACATAATGAGGAGATGCACTCCCAGGCTGACGATCCAGCCGGGCGCTTCGCGCAAAGATGACTGATTGAAGATGCCTTCTTGCGGACGGGCGACAGTGCTCACTTCAGATCTCCAAGTCGAGAAGGGTAACGCATTGCCCTTGACGTAACGGCTTGTTGAAAGGTGGGGATTGGCTCTGAGTGCTGGCTGGCACGATTCAGCGCCGCACGTACAGCACGTTGTCCCGGTCCCCTGTTTTCAACACTCTGCTGCTTCAAGTATAACGAGGATTTGATGTAAAGGCCACTTTTCCGATGAATTCCGATTGAATTGTTTTGCGCGCGGCATTTTGCGGCAGTGTTGCAAAATGCCACGCTGCCGGTTTGCCTGCGGGTTCACGACTTTTGAAAAGTCGTAAGGATTTCGCCAGCCAAATTCCGGTTGCGGGAGCCGACAGGTCAATCTCACCTCCCCTGTCTTTCGGTACGCTTCCGATTTTCTAAAGTTGCACCTTTCATGCCAGAAAACGGTGCTCCCACATCTTTCGCCGGATCTGGTCGGCGACGACCCTGCGCCAGACGTTGAGCCAGGCCATTACGTCCGAACTGTGGGCGGGATGCTTTGACCTGGAGTCCCATTCTGTGTTGCGGTTTGCCCTGCCGGATGACCACCTGCTGGTGTGGGCGGGGTCACTCCGCACGTCGACGGATTCTGCTAAACTCGGCGGTCTGTGAGTGCCCGTGGGCCATGTTGGCCACTGACCAGGAAGTCTGCCCTTGCGACAGGAATCAGTAAAATGACATTGGCGGTCCAAAGCTGTGTCTCTTGCGGCCGACGTTTAGGTTTCGGTGGTCTGGTCGGGCTGATTCTGACGGCGGGCTTGGTCGGGAGCAGCCTGGCTCAGGATCCGTCCGGCAATTCGGCCGCGGGCTTTCGCACGATCGTCGATAAACAGCAGCGGGAAACGCTTCGCCAAGTCTCAGAATATGTGGCCGCCCATCCCGATGCCGACGATCTCGACCAGGCATTTCTATGGATCCTCGAAACCGCCTCGGCAAATGGGTTGGAAGCCGAGGTGCTGCCGGTCGCTGAGCAATTCCTGAAGCGTCGTGATCTCGATCAGGCCGCGATTGCCCAGGCCCAGCACGTCCTCAGTCTGGGCCTGGCCCGCACCGGTCGGCGGAACGAAGCCGCGACAGCGTTTGAGGCGTATTTACGCGGTGTCCGGTTTCAATCTCCATTCAAAGCTCTGGATGTCGCCAGTTCGCTGTCGGCGATCGCACGAATCGAGGGGGACCTGGTCGGTTCTCGCGAGATCCTCGAACGCGTTTCGTCCGCCTATCCGCTCAATCAGCAGATCGGCGACATCATCGAAGGCCGCATCGCCAGGCAGGAACTGATCGGTCAGCCCGTGCCCCGATTCGGGACCAACGACCTGGAAGGCAAGCCGATCGAGTCGGGCGACTATGCCAAGCGTGTGCTCCTGGTCGATTTCTGGGGGACAAACTGTGCCCCCTGCCTGGCCGAGTTCCCCAATCTCAAACAGCTCTATCGAGACTACCACGAGCAGGGCTTCGATATTCTGGGTGTCAGTTTCGATGACAGTCCGGCGACGGTGGAGGCCTTCCGGGCCAGGGCCCGATTGCCCTGGCGCATGGCCATGAATGAAACTGCGGCGGGTCCCGTCAGTGGGCGCTTCAAGGTCCGCACGATTCCCGCCCTGTTTCTGATCGACAAACAAGGCCGAGTTGCCAATGTCGATGTCCGGGGTCCCGACCTGCGGAAGGTCATCGAGAAGCTGTTGAAATCTTCCTGAGTGACTCGGGGGCCATGTCGGGCAACGGTGTGCGTGAGCGACTGGTCCTTCGACCGTCACCCACATTCACCGATCCCGCAGCGGTTGCCATCGAACGCAGCACGGCGCGATCGTTGCCGACATGGCCGATGCCCCATCCGTGGCCTTCGGCTATGGGCCGCGCTCACACAATCGCCGCTTTGACGCAGTGAATCGGCGGCAGCGAATCGGCGACACATTCGAATTCGTCGCCGCCGTCGCGACCGCGCCAGAGTTGGCCCGTCGTCGTGCCGAACCACAGCGACGGCTTTTTGCCGCCGTCGATGTCCAGGCCGTCGCGCAGCACGGTGAAATAGGCCTCTTTCTTAGGCAAGCCCTTCGTCAACTTGGTCCATTTTCCGCCGGCGTTTTCTGAGCGCCATAACGCGGGCTGTCCCCCGGGGCAGGTTCGGGTCTGCGGTTCCAGCGGCAACACGTACACAGTGTCGACATCTTGGGGATGGACCACGATGGGAAAACCAAAATCTGTGGGCAGTCCCTTGGCGATACTCTGCCAGGTTTTTCCGCCGTCGTCACTGCGTAGAACCCCCAGGTTGGGGTCTTCCTCGAAACCGCCGTGGTTCTGCATATACATCCGATTGGGGTGGTCGGGGTGCGCGGCGATTTTGTGTACGCACTGCCCGTACTCCGGAAACTTGTTGGGTTGGAAGCCCGCGCCAACACCCGTGTTCTCGGGGGCAAACGACTGTCCCCCATCGCGGCTGACATAGTGCCCGCCGGTCGATATGCCCAGGTGCAGCGCTCCGCCATGATGCAGAATCGTGTGCATGCACAGACCACCGGCGCCGGGCATCCAGTCGCGCGCATGGCTGTGATCGGTGATCCCGGCGACTTTGTCCCAGGACTCGCCCCCGTCGTGGCTGCGGAAGAGCGCGGCGGGTTCGATCCCGCAGAGGAGTTCATTTTTGCCCTGGCCTGGTGCCAGTGACCAGACGTTTTTCAGTGTCCGCCCATCGTCGGCCGCGAAGGCCGGGGCCGATTTGGTGGGCTTGAATTTCTGGCCCAGGTCTTTGCTGACCTGAATCGTGGTGCCGAACCAGGGCGAACTGGGAACCGCCATGATTTTGGGGGTTTTCGTGCGCTGGTCGATGAGTGTCGTATTGACCGGCATGCCCGCGAAGAAAGGACCCGCGACGTTCAGCCGACGGGCCGTGGCACTGCCCGACAGTACAAACAAGCCCTTTTTCGTCCCGACCGTGACCACGACTTGTGCGACCATTTGTTCAGCCTCCGGAAACTGCGGGCAGAAGGGAAACGGTGTCCCCGGCCGCCAACGGTGTGTCGAGTCCGGCCCGCGTGCGGACATGATCATCGTTGACGAAGACATTGATATGCGGTCGCGGGTTCCCCCGTTCGTCGCAGAGGCGGACATGAACGTCAGGAAACTGTCGCGCGAGTTCGGCGAGTGCACCCCGCACGCTGTCGGCTGAGATTCGCAAAGTTCCGCTCGGTGGCCCCGAGGATATACGGCACAGCGAGGACAGCGCCGACGGGATGACGAGCGTGATGGACGCGTTCACAGATGACATGTCTGTCGTGTATCACGAACAGGTCTGCGGAACCAGCCCAATGTCATAGTTTTTGTCAGGAGTTTCCGAATGGTGAGCCATGGGTATTCGCCTGATGGTTATTCGCGAGTCGTCTCGATCCCGCTGGCGATGTGACCCGCGACCCGGCCAGGTGACGCAGTGCGGGATTTCTCGTTCAGGACTCGACTCGGTAGAATTTTCACCCGTGGCAAATCGCCTGACGATTCACCAGACGCGCCCTGAAAGGATGAGCGGAAATGCCAGAGTGCCAACTGCTGGAAACGGCTCTGTATGTCGGTGACTTACCGCGTTCGCGCGAGTTCTATTCGACCTTGTTCGGATTCGAGGTCATGACCCAGGATGATCGGTTTTGCGCGTTCAGTGTGCCCGGTCGCGGTGTGCTGCTGTTGTTTCTGCAAGGTGCCACCCGTTCGGCGGTCGCCAGTCCGGGAGGACTGATTCCGCCACACGATGGTTCCGGCCAGACGCACTTGGCCTTTGCCATCGCGGCGAACGAATTGCCGGTTTGGGAAGCACGTCTGGCAGAGCAGGGGGTTCCTCTCGAATCACGAGTCACCTGGCCCCGCGGCGGCACGAGCCTCTACTTTCGCGACCCCGACGAGCATCTCGTGGAACTTGCCACCCCCGGCGTCTGGCCAATTTATTAAGGGCCCCGCGGCCGCAACTTGTGTTCGCCGGGGATCTCTTCCCCGGTTCGGCGTGAGTCTCTCCCCAGTTCGGCGCGGGGCTCCCGAGGCCGCCGTTAGCCTGACTGCAGGTCTCTCGTCGTCTGACCGGCTCCGTGCGACAACCGGGCACTCAACAAAGGCTTTGATTTCCCGCGATTTCTCCAAAGAATTCCGAAATTCAGATTTTTTGTACGGCAGGCTGTGCCTGCCACGTTTGGCTCGCGTCGGTCTCATGGCAAAACCGGCCGGGTCTCTCCCTCCCGTTCGGCGCGGGTCTGTCGACCCCGCCGCAGGCCCGACCGCAGGTCTCCCGTCGTCAGTCAAACTCCCGCACGACAACCGTGCATTTAACAAAC
>JAFEBR010000041.1 GCA_018242565.1 Planctomycetota bacterium
ACACGGCCCTCCCTGCCAGAATCTCGGCGACATGCATGACACGAATCCGTTTGCCATCGCGGCGGATCAGGCCATCGAGATGCATCAGGCACGACATATCCAAGGCCGTCAGCACTTCGGTACCGGCCTGCTCGTGATCGGCGACTCGGTCCTGGCCCATCATGCACGAGACCGCTTCCTCGGCGACCGCGAATGTGCCGCCGAAGCCGCAGCATTCGTCGGGGCGTTTCAATTCCGAGAACTGAATGCCTTCCAGCGAGCTCAGCAGCTTGTGCGCTTTGCTGAAGGGGGCGACCACCATCTCGCTCGATTTGCCCAGCCGCAGTTCCCGCAGGCCGTGGCAACTCTGGTGGACTCCCACCCGATGGGGAAACTGCCCCTCGATCCGTTCGATGTGCAGCACGTCTGTCAGGAACTCACAGAGTTCGTAGACCCGGTGGCTGAACTTCTCGAAGGCTTTGTCGCCCGGAAAGAACTGCTCGTAATGGTGCCGCACCATCGAGGTACAGCTTCCGGAAGGACAGACGACGTACTCGTAGTTCTGGAAGATCCGGTAGAACTGCTCGGCCAGCGGTTTGGCGTCGGCGAGGCAGCCGGTATTGGCCAGCGGCTGTCCGCAGCAGGTCTGGGTAGTCGGGTAATCGACCGTCACGCCGTGGCGCTCGAGCACCTCGACCGTGGCCAGCCCCACCTGCGGGTAAAACTGGTCGATGTAACAGGGAATAAAGAGTCCGATTTGCATGCTCAAGATCATAGTCGAGCGAACAAGATTGTCCATGACCACTGCCGCGCACCGCCGGTGCCGGCGAGTCGCAGTCTGGTGGTCGCCAGGCGTCTACGTCGAGCACCCGCCACCACACCCGCTACAAGCAACGGACGACAGGTCACAGCCGCTACCCAGGCAGTGCTTCGCGGCTTGCGCCGACATCCCGTTGGAAGACTGGCCTTCCGACTCCACATTCCGCTGTTGCTGTGCGGCCAGAGCACAGTCCCGAAATCGCTGTCGAATCATCCGCCATCCCCGCCACAGGCCCTGTTCACGAATGGCCTGCCTGGCGAATTCCGAACAGCCTGCTCCACCATGCCGCAGTCGGTATGCACAGTGAAACCCTTTGTAGGGCGAGATGAATCGCTGGTAGCCGGCGATCAATGTCACCACCAGACTCGCGGCCAGACTGGAGCGCGAGCTGATCATCAGTTCGCCTTGGGTTTGTCCAACTTCGCCGCATTCAGTTTCTCAGACGGAATCCGCAGATCTTCCAGGATCTTACCGCCGATGACCGTCTCTTCGATGATCCGTGGCACATCGGCCACCGTCACACCGCCATACCAGATCGCCTGTGGATAAATCACCACGACCGGACCCAATTCGCATTGATCGAGGCAACCCGCACTGTTCGCCCGGACGCAGGGGCCCAGGTTGCGATTCTTGACCTCGGTCTTGAACGCATTTCGCAAGGCTTCGCTGCCCGCAGGATCGCAACAGCCTCGCGAATGGCCCGGTTCGCGTTGGTTACAGCAGACGAAAATGTGGTGGGTGAATTCAGACATTACAATGATTCGAGGGAATGAGGATCTTGGCGGGACGAATGCCAGGCTGTCAGAATATTGTCGTGGGGCAATGTTCGGCCTGCTGCGAAATCGCGTTCCCCTTGACGGATCGACGCGAGGATTTCCAGATGCTCCAGAATCTGCTCGAACGTGGCATCATCGGATAGCTTCTGCACGGCCTTCAGCACTGCGTCTTTGTCCGACATCATCTAGGCTCCCGTACGCTGACTCGCATCGCCCGAAGCTAACCGTTGCGGACCATATTAATTAGACCAACTCCCGAATCGGAGCCTTCTGCACGAGATACTGCGGTCGCCCCGTCGGATCGATGAGAGTGGTGGCTTCCGGATTGATCCCCAGGTTGCGGTACACCGTGGCGAACACTTCCTGGAAGTGGACCGGGCGATCCTTGGCAAATTCGCCCAGGCGATTCGTCGCCCCGATCACCTGACCGGTCCGCATGCCACCACCAGCCATCAAGGCACAACTGACCATCGGCCAGTGATCGCGGCCCGCGTCTTTATTCACACGAGGGGTTCTGCCGAATTCGCCCCACACCAGCACTGTCACATCGTCGAGCAGGCCGCGAACCGTCAGGTCCTCGATCAAGGCGCTCAGCGCCTGGTCGAGTTTGCCGCCGTGATCGCGAACGAGCTGGAAGTTCTGTCCGTGACTGTCCCAGCGGCCGAAACTCAATGTCACGACGCGTACCCCTGCTTCCACGAGCCGGCGTGCCAGCAAGAGCTGGTCGTTGCAGGTCGGGGCCCCGTCATACTGATAGTTGTACGGTTTGCCATCGCCGTATCGCGCGACGACTGCCGGGTCTTCTTTCGACAGGTCGAGCGCTTCGAGCAGCTTGCTCGAGGTCAGCACGTCGAGGGCTCGTTCTTCGAAGACATCCATCCCGGCCATCTGCCCGGTGGCATCGACTTCCCGGCGGAAGCGGTCGATCTGTTGCAGCAAACCGCGCCGATCGAACAAGCGGTCGGATGTCACGTTGTTCAGTTTCATATCCGCCATGCCGGGCCCATCGGGTTTGAACGGCGAACAGCCCGCCCCCAGGAACCCGGGCTTGCCCGAATCGGACCAGCGGATTTCCCCGGTCTTGGCGGCCAGACCCACGAAGGGAGGCACGGCGGGATCCACCGGACCCTGCAGTTTCGTGACCACGGCCCCCAGACTCGGGCGGCCGCCGATCGACTGCAGGTCGGTCGTCAACCAGCCGGTCATGCACTGAAACGCATCGTGCCGATCGGTCGCGCCGACCACCGAGCGGATGAAGGCCAACTTGTCGGCCTGTTTCGCCAGGCGGGAAAAGACCTCGCAGATTTCGATGCCGGGGACATTCGTGGGGATAGGACTGAACTCGCCTCGGATCTCACGCGGAGCCTCGTTCTTGATATCCCACAGATCCTGGTGTGGCGGGCCCCCTCCCAGAAAGATATTGATGACCGACTTATTTCGGCTGCCGGTTGATGCCTTGGCCACTTGCGGGGCGGCTTCCAGGCGGAACACGTCCGCGAGCGTCAGGGCCCCGATGCCGGTTCCCAAAGCCCCGATCCGCAGAAAAGAACGACGCGACAAACCGTCGCAGTCGCGACGCCCGTGTTGTCCGAGAATGGTCAGCATGGCAGGCTCCTGTCGGAGATCAACTTCCGTGGTCGGAAGGGGGAGGGCGGGATGTCAGGTTCGTCGGGACAATGCCAGGATCGTCCGGTGGGAGGCATGACGACACCTTATTTAAGCAACTATAGGATTTCGGTTGGGGAGGGTCAATGTCCTGAATTTCTTCGGCAAAGTCGTCAAATTCCACCTTCGCGGGGCCGCTCAGAAGGCCCCCGGTGGATCGTCTGTCAACCCGTGTAATTGGGGCGTCCGCCCCAACTCAGTTTCCGGTGCAGGGTGGTGTAGTAACTGCTGCAGGGGAGCTTGGCCAGTTGGAATTTGACCGGCGCCTGGCGGACCTCGACCTGGTCGACCGGGTCGAGTGGTTCCCGGATCTGTCCGTCGATCACGAGCGTTGTGCCACTGGGCGCTTTAGGGAAGGTCAACGTGAAGGTCCCTTCCGAACTGTCCACCAACGGGCGAATCGTGAGGGTGTGGGGACAAATCGGCGTAATTACAAACGCGGCCAGATCCTGCCTGAGAATCGGGCCCCCGGCGGACAGGCTGTGTGCCGTCGAACCGACCGGCGTGCTCAAAATGACCCCGTCACCGCTGTAGGTGGTGACCGGTTCGCCATTGATGGCCAGTTCGACTTCAATCATCCGCAGCGCCGCCCCGGAGGCCACCACGACCTCATTGAGTCCCAGAAAGGTCTGCGTCTGGCCGTTGCCGCGGAGCAGGCGGCACTCGAACATCAGGTGCCGCACGATTTGAAACTCGCGGTTCTGGATCCGTGAGAAATACTCGCGGAACTCCTGGGGCGAAACGTCTGCCAGGAATCCCAGGCGGCCCAGGTTGACACCCAGAATGGGGATCTGGTTCATCCCCATCTGCCGACAGGCGCGCAGAATCGAACCGTCGCCCCCCAGCACGATCACCAGGTCGGCAGTGACGCGCGCATAATCGAGGCCATGGCCCGAATCAATGGCGACCACTTCGACCTGTGGCTGCTGCTTCAGGAACTGCTCAAAATCCGCCCAGGCGTTTTTGATTCGAACCGCGTCCAGGTCGGCGGCAACGACCACTCGCAACAGTTGGGGCATGGAGTTTACCTGCGTTGGTGACTGTGTCATCTTATCATGTCGGAGGCGATTCACCACCACGACCTGCTGCCGCTGCCGAACGCCGGCGCGACGGTGCCTGCACCCTCCTCGACCGTACCTCGAAAGGAACTGCTCCCGATGCAACGTATTCCGCGCGACCTGTCCCGCAAGTACGCTTTCGATTCTCGCGACACCCCCCTGTTGAAAGTCCGCCCGGGCGAGAGCTTCGAGATCGAGACCTTTGATGCCAGCACGGGCTTTTTCAAGACGGAAGAGGACAAGGCCATTCCCGGCAAGCGGCCCGGCTTCGATCGCACCCCTGCCATGGCGAATCCCCTGGGGGGGCCGGTGTATGTCGAAGGAGCCGAGCGGGGCGATGTGCTGGCCGTGACGATCGAAGACATTCTCGTCGAGTCGTATTCCTGGATCGCGGTGGGGCCCCGGCGTGGCCCCCTGGGAGATTCGACCCGCTGGCCCGAACTCTCTTCGGAATACACCACCAAGATCTTTAAGCACACTCCCGGTCCGAGCGGCACCAACCGCGATGGCACCCTGCAGTTCAACGACAACATCACGTGGCCCATCACCCCCTTCATCGGTACGCTGGGGGTGGCGCCCGATCGGGAAGTGACCACCAGTCTCGATGGCCAGGGGGAATGGGGGGGCAACCTCGATATCCGCGACGTGAAAGTGGGACATCGCATTCTGCTGCCCGTGTTTCATCCCGGGGCGCTGTTCTATCTGGGAGACGTGCACGCCAGCCAGGGGGACACGGAATTCACCGGCACTGCGGCGGAAACGTGCGCGACGGTGCGGGTGAAGTGTGAACTGATCAAGGCCAAGCGGATTCCCTGGATGCGGATCGAAAAGCCGGACTCCATCGTCTCGGTGTTCGCGTCGCGCCCGCTGGAAGTCGCAGTCGAGACCGCTACGATCAACCTGATCGACTGGCTCGTCACGGACTATCAGTTCACTCCGACCGATGCGTACTGTCTGGTGAGCACCTGCCCCGATTTCCGGATCAATGTTTATCAGATGTGCAAGATTCGGCATTTGAGTTTTGTCGCGGGGGCTGAAATTCCAAAGCGATACCTGACCAAGTGACGCGGCTTTCTGGCTGTGGCGACGGGCTTTGGGAACGACGGTGGACTGTTATCGAAATCGTCAGGTCTGGCGAATGTCAGATCCGAAACGGTAAGAGGCAGGAAAAGCTCGCGGCTTGGCCTGCCGGGCCGCGATTTAGGTAATCACAGGGATGGCGTTCGTGCCATTCCAGGAATTCAAGGCTCACGCAAAGCCGCAAAGCCGCAAAGAAGTGCCTGGCGAAATGGTGTTTGTCCGTCTGCACTCAATCTGGATCGAAGAGCGATGTGTCCCTCGTCGAAACTTCGATTCCATACGCCGCCCTCCATTTCCTGTTTAACTTTCCCCAAACTCCTTTGCGGCTTTGTGGCTTTGCGTGAGCCCCTTTTCGTCGTCTGCGGTTCAAGCCCTGTTGCCATTCGGAATCTCCCTCCCGAAATGCGTCAGCACTCAGGTTCAAGTTAGATTTGGCATTTGAGCTTTGTCGCGTGGCGGAAATTCCAGGAATTCAAGGCTCACGCAAAGCCGCAAAGGCGCAAAGAAGTGCCTGGCAAAATGGCGATTGTCCGTCTGCACTCAATCTGGATCGAAGGGCGATGTGCTCATTGTTGCAGCTTCGATTCCATACGCCGCCCTCCATTTCTTGTTTAACTTTCCCCAAACTCCTTTGCGCCTTTGTGGCTTTGCGTGAGCCCCTTTTTCGTCGGCTGCGGTCAAACCTCTGACGCCATTTTGCCCCCCCCTGAAATTCGTCGGCACTCCGGTTCAAGTCAGATTCGGCATTTGAGTTTTGTTGCGGGTGCGGAAATTTGAAGAATTCAAGGCTCACGCAAAGCCGCAAAGCCGCAAAGAAGTGCCTGGCGAAATGGCGTTTGTCTGTCTGCACTCAATCTGGATCGAAGGGCAATGTGCCCATTTTCGTAACTTCGATTTCATACCCCGCTTTCCATTCCCCTTTCAACGTTCCCCAAACTCCTTTGCGCCTTTGTGGCTTTGCGTGAGCCCCTTTTCGTCGTCTGCGGTACAAGCCCTGTTGCCATTCAGTCCCCCCCGAAATGCGTCAGCACTCAGGTTCAAGCAAGATTCGGCATTTGAGTTTTGTCGCGTGGGCGGAAATTCCAGGAATTCAAGGCTCACGCAAAGCCGCAAAG
>JAFEBR010000419.1 GCA_018242565.1 Planctomycetota bacterium
ATCTACGCGGCAGCCTCGATTACGTCCTTTATCGACCCGACCCCGCTGTCCGATTCGATTCTTGTCGGAATCGACATCTACAACGGCGACTACGCCAGCGCCGCCATGAACGCAGCCGGCATGTTGATGCCCGGCGGTGGCGGCGGCAGCGGCGGCAAGGCGGCCCACAAAGGTATGGATGCTGTGGAAACCGGTGCCGGAAAATTTATGCGCAATGCGGATGAAGCCGTGGCGGGCGGCTCGAAGTTGCTCGGCCGACACACGGATGACGGGATGCAAATGGCCCGCACCTGTGCCAGCAAAGGCGAATGCTTTGTCGAGGGGACGCTCGTTCATCTCGCGCCCGGCTCACTCGAAGGGACTCCCATCGACATCCGCATCGATGTCGTCGATGGTATCCCCGAGAGTTCGGATGATCGTCAACCGTGGTTATTAATACTGTCGCCCGTCTTCGTCAGCGTTAGACTCGTCGGGGGGTCGCTCCAAAATCGACGCCGACGGCGGAAGGATACGAGAAAGTCCCAGGCGGACCGTGTTCTTGGATTCGACGTTTCGAAAGACGAAATTGAAAGCGACGTCGAAAGTCAGGAATGTGCCGAGAGCCAGAAGCCCCCAGCAGACTCAGTTGAGCCGTCCGAATTGCAAGTCGCGCACCTCACGGGCGCCGGATCCGCCCATACGCCAACCCCGGCGGCCGAAAGTATTCGGTCGCGAAATCTCGGACTGTCTGCTAAAACCGAACCTGCGACGGACGCAACCGCTCCCGCAAATTCACCCGAAGTCGATTCAATTCATTGCAGTACCTCACTGGCACCCGTCGGCAGCCCAATGGATTTTCGCAACTCACCAGAGGCACGACAAATGCCAATTTCATCACCGATCGGTTCCGCAACGAACGAACTGCATGGCAACTGCGTTGACAATCCAAACCAAACCGACGACTCAGTTGAGATCCCACTCGGTACATTGTCTCTTGTCATCCCGCGCCGACTCGTCGCTGACAATCACTCCCCAAAGCGGAATAAATACGCCCCTTCGAATCCCGAGCAGCCGAAACCACCGCAGCGCAGTCCGAATCGATGGTGGCTCAAGATCTGCCTGTTCCTCGCCGCAGCTTGCATGACCGTAAGCTGGATCGCGCCCACGGGCAGCCCAACGGCCGAACGAACCGCTGAAGCATCAGCGGCCGAAAGTCGATCCGCGCGGGTAGTACAGAGTCGCGTTAAACCGATCGAAGACATCCGGCTCGGCGAGCGCGTGGCCGGCCGAAACCCAATCCGCGAACAAGTCGAAGAATTCGAACCCGATCCCGCGACCTGGAAGCATGTCCGACTGCACATGCTCAAGGACAATGGAAGGTCGCTTTGGGTCGAGCTGTTGCGGCCGAACGAATGGTTCGAACAAAGCGGCGTAACGGTCGGAGGAACTATCGACCTTGATTTACCGGAAATGGCGGCGCAAGGGCCTGCCGAAATCCTCTACGTTGGCCCATGCCCCGAAATTGCGACCGGAGACGGGACCGTTGTCACCGGCAAATTCACGCACGAGTCGGACGGATCGAATGTCATTAACGTACGACTAGAAGGAGAAATCAAACCCACCGGTGTCACGACCAACCACGCAATTTGGTCCGCAAACCGCAACGGATTCGTTGCAGTGGGCGACCTCAAAGAGGGCGAAGCAGTTAATACTCTAGCCGGACTCCGTCGCATCACATCAATTGCACAATTTCGACACGCTGGATACCTGAGAAACATTGAAACTACGGAGCACGTGTTTGTTGTCTCGCCTTCGGCTTTTTTAGTCCATAATAGCTGTGCACTCACAGCGTACAGCGCCGACGGCGGTCACCACATCTTTTCAAAACGCGCGTTTGAAGGCGTTCCAAACTACGACAAAGATGCGGCGTTATGTATTGGCAACCAAGAGCTTGAACGGCTTACTCTGAAACATCTAGGTAGTGACAGCTTGAGCACCACGCAGCAACGCCTGTTTCGAGAATTAAAAGATAGCGGAAGGGCCAACACAATGACGGAGCATATAAGAATTGCAAAGGAAACATTGATAGAGCACGGCGTAGGTATAGAGGAAGCAGAGCAGATAGTCAAAAAGGCGTTGAACCAACTGGAAGCATGGAATATTGTCGCTCCGATACACCTGCCGTGGGGAGGCTACTAATAGATATGAATCAAGATGAAATAGAATCATTGACAACGGTAGGAAAGATCCTCATTGAGGAAGTGTTTGACCGTTCGTGCGAATACCTCCAAACCAAGATTACGAGAGGCATGACCGGTAATCGGCCAGATCCGATGCAACAATCGTTTGAGGCACTGGATGAAAACGCGAAAAGGGTCGCTCTGCGATTCATGTTCGACGCTGTTGATCAAACGTTTGCACAGTTTTTGAATTTTCTTGAAGCACACGATGTTCCGCTTTCCGTCAATGTCCGCCAGCATGGGCGAATAGACATTTCTGGATTAAGCGATGGCCTCGCTGTCGAACCCTATGGGGATGATGGCTGGATTGCTCGTTTTAGCAAATTCAAGGGCGGAATCTCTCAGTTGCCACACTGAATAGGGCCGTTTGCTATTAAGTCGATTGAATCCGTCAACACGTAAACAGGAGTCGTTCCCAAGGAGCTCTCCATCGCGAGGCTGGTTCTGCGCTGACTGGCAAGTGGGTGGGGCCACCCACCCGATAGCGACTTGTGGGCGATTTCGGAATGTCGGGAACGGGGGTGGCCTCAAAAATGGCTGGGCGTATCGGCCCGTGTCGGGGGAGCGGAAACCCTGAACGGCGGCGCGATATGCTGAGCCCGGCCGATTTCACAGACGCGTCGGCCAAATAGAGCGTTCATCGCGCACGCCGGTCGAGCGCTGACCGAAGACTGCGATCGATTTTCAGAGACATGCTAGAATCTGGATTTGTCGATCGTGGCCGCTGTCGTGGCTGGGGCCCGCCGTGGCACGGCCAACGGCGACTTAGACCGGCGGTTGCCGCCCCGGTGCGGATCCCGGGCTGAAGATGTCCCGGCTGTGGTTGAGTCCGGGCATGCGGCCGCCTGGCTTTTCAGCTTCTTTCGTCAGCGACTCGGGTTTCCCCGCGGCGCGGCGGAATTTGCGCCGAAAATCGTGCATCAGCTTGAGCCAGCCCTCTCCGCCAAGCGACAACCGTTCGAGAATCGGTGCCAGTGCAGACGAGATGACGCCGCGCTTATCATTTCGATATTGCCGGCCCGTCCAATCGAGCAGTTGCAAGTACTCGGCGAACGACATCGGTAAGCAACCGCGGTGGG
>JAFEBR010000420.1 GCA_018242565.1 Planctomycetota bacterium
CCGGCCTCTGTCGCAAGCCGCAGCACGAGAATTACTTGTTGGGAATGCTGCATCACAGTGCAGGAGTTGGCGGTCTCGCGTACTGGAATCATCGTTACGGCAACGTGCGCCAGCTAGACCATGGAGTCCTGGAACACCTGCTCGAAGAGCCCGATTTGCAGGAAGATGTTTGGCGACTGTTCGAGATCGAAGGCGGGGGCGAGTTCAGCCTCGCCGGGCACGATAAATTTGTCCATTTCAGTAAACATGCGACATGGAGCGAATCGCTGGTCGAACTGTCGCGGCGGGGAGTCTTCTCGCGCGACCGCCTGCTCGATGCCAGCCTGGCGGCGCTCGATCGGGGATTTTCCCAGTTCCGCGTCAGTTGGTTTTCGGCATTCCATGAACGACTCGAACCGACGATCGACGAGCGGAAACAGCGAGCCAATCAATACCTGCGATTACTCGCCAGCCCCATCCCACCGACGGTGACGTTTGCCTTGAAAGCGGTCGACCTGGTCGATCAAGTAGCCCCGTACGACGCCAAGGAAATGACCGCCGCGCTGCAGCCGTTGCTGTTGTCGCGGACCAAGGCGACCGCGAAAGCCGGGCTCAAGCTGCTCGATAGGATTATCGCCCGGGCACCGGAGGCCACCCGCGCGGCCTGCCTCGTGGCGGCGGAAGGGCTAGTCCACGAAGCGGCCGATGTTCAGGGGGCCGTGATGAGCTTTCTCGACAAACACGGCTCGACCGAAGATTCGGAGTTGTGTGCGGCCGTGAGCAAGCGCGCCGGCTCGATCGCCGCCTCGTTGAAAGCTCGGCTGCGAAACTGGATGAAGGAACCGGCCCCATCGGTCAACAGCAAATCGGTCGCCCCAAAATCAGCCGAACGTGCAAAGGGCAGTTCGGCGACTCGATCTGGCCGTACGGAAAGCGGTGCCAACCTCGCCCCGCTTCGTGCCCGGGCCGCCAAACTCCCGGAAGCTTTCCGCAAACTGGCCGGTGTCGATCAGACCTTAGCCGCCCTGGAGAAAGGCACGCTCGACATTCGGGCCTGCACGTTCGATGGCACCGAGATCCCGCGTCTCGATCCAGATCGAGTGATCGCCCCGTTGATGACGCTCGACGATCTCGTCGATGCGGCGGCCGCGGCGATCGAAGCGCCCGATGATTACGACGCGCTGGAACGAGTTGTCGACGGCGTGTCGCGGCTTTGCGATCAACGGCCAGACAACTTTGAACAGCGTACCGGTCCGCTCCTCAAACGCTGCCTGCAGATGGTGCCGCAGATGGGGAGCATCCCCTTTGAGTCTGACCTGCCGCCCCATCTCCTGATCTGGGTCTTGCTGGCCTGGATCTGCCGAGATTCAGGAACGGTTACAAAGACGTGGAATACTCAATACAAATATTTCGACACAGAATATCGAATCGCCGGCAAGGTTTTTCCGGGGATGTATTGGACAAGCCGCCAGAAGCTGGAAAACCCGTTAAAAGGCCGCATGGTACGCATCGCCGAGCGCGTGGTAAAAGGATCGGCCGCCGTCCTTTTGAGTGCACCGACTCATCGCGGCGGTTGGATCAATCCGATTGAATTGGTAAAGCGTTTTCGGCAACTGGACGGCACGACTCCCGACGACATTGACGTCGCGCTCGCGTTCCATCGGCTGGCCCCCGATCATCGCGCGGAAGCGCTCGCAGAACTGGGCCGGGCGCGCGGCGGACTGATCGGTGCGCTGCGATATGCCTTGGGAGACCGCCGGACGACCCCGCAGGCGGAACCGGCCTGGCTTTGGGTGGCAGCCAGCCGAGCACGAAGCCCGTGGCAGCGCGACGAAAAACTCGCCCCGCTGCTTGGCGAACTCGGTCCAGATGTCGTCGAACCGGCCCGCGTTGATTTCAAAATTGGAAACGTGAAACGGCGTTTCACGATCAAGTTGTTCATTGACCCGGAAATCGCTCCGAAGAAATCCGATTCTCGACTCTTGGCGTTGAACTTATGGCATCACGCCGTTCACGACCCGCAACTGTTGTTCGAGGGAGATTCCGTGGCGGCGATTCGCGCAGCTTATTCGGTCTGGCCCGCAAAGCCGGATGCCGTATTCGCCTTAGCGGGTCGCAAACTGGCCGACAATCTCGACTGGTGGACTGCAAATTGGGGAACTCGCACATATCTCGAGCCATTGCTCGACCCCGATGTGCCGCTGCGCGATATGGCTATACTGGCGTTGCTTTTGGGCCTGGCGGCCAAAGAGCCGGGCGAGCGCGGCCTAGCGACCGATGCCTGCATCGCCGCGATTTCTGATGGCCGGCTGGATGGCTCTCAAATGGGCCAAATGATGTCGCGACTTTGGCCGAGCGGCCTGATCAACCTGGCTCGATGGGCCGATTCTCTTGGCCAAGTGTCGCGGTCTTCGCCGTTGCACGCCGAGGTCGTCCGGTCCGCGATTGATCTGTCGTTATCAGCGCAATCCAAAGTGCCGCCCAAGAGTTTGCATGCCTTTCTCGGCCTGCTGTTGGAGCTGACTCATGAAACGGGCATCGGGGTTTCCCCTGCCACGCGCGAAGTGCTTGCGCGGATGACCGGCGCCAGCAAGACCACGCTGACGGCCAGGCAAATCCTGGCCCAAACCGATTTGCGGCCCGCCGTTAGCTTCGCGGAAATGCAGGCCGCCGTTGTGGAATCCCGATTGGCGCGGGCCGAACGATGGTGCGAGTGGATGCAGTGCGGAGTGAAATGACAAACGGCGACGCGCGTGGAACTGGGATCGAATGAAATCCCTTTCTCAACGATGGCTCCCGAAGCCCAGAATCCTAAATCCCGATCCCGACCAACGCGTGCTCGTTACCACCTAAGGTAAGAGCCGTATGAAGTAGTTCTTCACGTACGGATCCGTGCGGGGGTGGCCCGAAAGGGCCATCCCTACCGCGACGGTACAACCAGGCTGTGTATTGAGCTTCGAAATCACGCTTTTGTGGAGGCCGACCCCGCGCTGCGCGAGAGAGGAGAACAGGTGAGAGTAGAACAGTAGAGGCGAGTCCGGCATGTCTCCCAGGGAGTCAGAGACCACACGCACGGTTGGAAACCTTTCGCACGGAATCCGAGAGGCCCCGGAGACATCCGTCGCTTCCATGGCAGCGGATCGGTCGGAGAAGGCGCGATGCCACAAGTCCGACAGGCACGTCGTCGGGGAGTCATGCAGCTCCATGGCAAAAAATGTCACAGTACCGAAGAAGCCAGCGAACAAAGGCGGTGTGCCACTGTCGGCCCCGAGGCGACTCGACTCCGCGCCGCTCGGCGGTTGAACTCTTCTCCGACAATCGTCCGCCGGGCACGC
>JAFEBR010000421.1 GCA_018242565.1 Planctomycetota bacterium
ATTGATCTCCGACCGGGAGATCCCCAGGTTCGAGCGTGAGATCGAAGAATAAGGAGTGGGTGAAATACTGCCCGGGTCGTAGCCGTAAAAGCCGGTGGTGGTGGCCAGCGGACTGGTTGGCTGGCGGCGCAATGACTTCAATCCCGCCACATTGCCTGCCGTGTCGACGTTGATCAGGCTGTCGGCGTCTTTGACCAGGAACGAAAACAGCGGAATGACTTTACGGCCATCAACGAGGGTCATGGCGGGGTAGTTCAGGTCGAGCCAGATCCCATCCGGAATCTGATCGTTGTCGTTATCAACCGGGTAGTCGAGATTCCGGTCGGGATTGAGATTCCCGGGGCCGGTGGAGCTGAAGATCCCCATCTGACCGTTGAGCGGATTGTTGTTCGAATCGGTCATGTTGCCGGTGAAGGGAGCCCCGGGATACCCGTAATACTGAATCGTGCGCGGGTTGGGCTTACCGGTGTACGGATTGACGCTGCCAGCGATGACGGCGGTGTTCAGAAAGCGCGGTACGGTCCCCGAGCTACCCGCGGGAAAACTGATCGTGGCGGTGTTCCAGTTGATCGTGGAATCCCAGGTGAGGGCCACGTGTCCGGGATGCGGACTGAGCACGCGGGTCGTGGTATCCGTTGCACCTTTACTGATGTCGTTGTACCAGTTCATCAATGGCTGACCATTGCTGTCGCGCATCAGGGCGGGGCGGAAGAATGACGGAATGACCACCAGCTTCTTCTGATCAGGATCGTACCCGATGTGGGACAGAAACAGGTTGTTGAGATCGGGGTAGGTGTAGCCGACGTCGATCGGCGGAAAATTGCTGTAGATCGTCTGCCGCAGTAATTTGGGATTGCCGCCGACGCCCACAAGCGGCGCCAGTTGCGCGGCCGCCGAAAGGTTGACGTAATTGAGCAGGTAGGCGTTATTGGCCGGATTGGGACCGGCATTATCGTCTTTCCCGTCGAAATTCTGGTCGACGACCGGAGCCCCGTTGACGACCGCCAGGTTGATGCCCGGCCCGCCGTTGAACGGGTGGCGATCGGTGGGGACGGTCGGATAGAACGTGCGATTGATCGGCGTGTCGCGCGGGTTGCCGGCGAACAGCCCCAGCATGTTCGGCACGAGGCTGTATTTGCCCGGCCACAGGGCACTCTGCTGATTGTCATCGTGCGGGCCGATGATCAGTTGCTCGAGGGCCCAGTCAAAGTAGGGGTCGGCCCCTGGAGAATCGGTGTAGACCTTGTACGAGTCGGCGTAGTATTCGGAAGCCGAGTGCTCCTGGTTGGCAAACGTGAAAAACGCCAGGCCAACGAGCATCATCAACAGCAGCAGACCGACGACGACGATCAGCACCGAGCCTTGCCGAGACGGCCCGGCCCCCACTGCCGATCGGGCGCGCGAGGCTGGGCGACGGAAGGCGGCGAGGGTCGCCGGTTGACGCGACAATGCGCGTGGCGACGGCGACGGACGAGAGCGAGGGAAATTCCGGTGCATGTTAAACGTCTCCGAATAAAAACCCAAAGTCACGGGCCCGCGACTGAGGACTTCGGAAGGGGGAAAGGTTCCTGGTCTGGGCAAAAGTCGAGGGACGCATCACGGCACGTAGTTCAAGGGTTGAACGAGCGTGACTTCGCGCACCTGCTGACTGGTGGTGTCGTAGAAGGTGATCTTGATCTGAATGGCCGTTAAGGGATACGGCTTATCATCGGTACTGGGCCACCCAATTTCCCGAGGGTCAGGCCCCAGGATGAGGCCATTGGCATCGACAACGTAGTCTGTTACGCCGTTACCATCGTCATCAAATCCCTGTTTGCCCGGCGCTCCATCCGCACCGAAATGGAACGGACGAAACGGCGGGACATTGGCGAGGTGCAGGTTATTGGCGTCCACCGTGTTGTCGAGATTCAACTGCGGGTTCCAGGTGTCGTAGCGGTTGCCGAAGACCGAGTTCGAACCGGACGTCGTACCCTGGTTGCTGTAGCCAAAGTACTTGTTGGGATAAACATAATTCTGGAAGTTGGCGAACACGTTGGGATTGTTGAGGGGATCAGGCCCTGCGCCGCTGGGCAGCTTGAGCCGCTGGGTGATCGGCGTGTTGGTGGGACCGGGGAGTTGTTGTAAGGCGATATTTCCCCCGCCGGCGTTGTTGAGGTCCCACACCTGTGCGGTCTTCCAAGACGCGTAGAAACCGGTGGTACCACTGTGGCCGATGTCCACAAACGCACCGTCATCGGACCCCGGCCAACCCAATTCACACCAGTCGGGACGGACGACGTTGCCGTTCTGATCCAGGATGAAGTCGGCGTAGCCGTTACCGTCGTCATCAACCCCGGCCATACCCGGTACGCCATCAGGCCCCATCGAGGCGGCGGGGTCGAAGACCTTGATGTCGAACTTCAACACGTTCGTCATCAGGATGTCTTCGCCGGCCCGCGGACCGGAATAGTAGACTGGGGTACCGCTGTTCGAAAACCCGAGGCGGCCGGTCTGCGGTTCATAAAACAACGGGGTCGCCGTGTTGAGCGGATTGGCCCCCACGCCTCCGATCACCGGCAGATAGGCCGGGTAGGCGAAATTGAGATCGGAAGTCTCGGCCTGGGTGAAGCGGCCGATGAAATTCACCGCATTGGTGGGGCTGGTCGCATAGTCGCGCGGCTGGCCGTAGGTGTTACTCGGAATCACGATCGTGTTGCCATTGGTGTCTTTGATCGTGGTTGTCGACTGATCGAACCCGAACCGGTAGGCGGGGTTCCCCAGATTGAGCGGATTGAGCGGAGCAGGCCCGTAGCTCAAACTATCGAAGCTCGTTCCGGTGCCGTGCATACGGAACTTCGAGTTGTGCAGTTCGTCGTAAAACGCCGAGAAATCGAAATCGTTCCAGAATGAGCGTTTGCCGCTGGTGTAGGTGGACAGGTCCAGATCGGCTCCCACACTGGCCCCGAAGGGGACGTAATCATTGGGGGTGCCGTCGGCCTGCTTCACCGGCAGGCCATTCGGATCGCGGATCAGCATGACACGGCGGTAGAGGGTCCCCTGCCGCAGGAAGTAGGCCACCTCGGCGAAGGGAGAGTTCCCGACCTGGTTCAGGACCCCCAGCACGTCATCGAACTCGGGCTGATTGACCCAGTACGGCCCGTTGGGGGGCGTGCCCGGATTGCCGGTGCCAGGGAGCGGATAGGCGGTGCTCGTACTGCCGTTGGGACCGTACTTGCCATCGGACGCGGGGAGGACCACAGCAGCCTTACCGAAATACGAATCGAGGGTGGCCACGGGGAAACCCGTGGTGAATTGCAGCCAGTCGTCGGAGTCGTCGTCGGGATTGTTCTCGGAAATGTGGAAATAGCCCGTGCGGTCGGTCGAATCGAAATTCGGCTGGCTGTTTTCATCGGCCGCGTAGGGGACCAGGTTGCGGAACGTGCGGTACGGGCGGCCGGGGTCATTGGCGTCGTTCCGCAGTCCGTTCAGGTCGTTCCGCAGGCGGTTCAAAACGAGGCGGACGCGCTGATCGTTCTCGGCAATCCCTTTCTGGGTGGACATCGCCCCGGTGGCCATCTGAAAGATCGTGGCGAACATCGTCATCATCAGCAGGACGAGGCCCACCGAGATCAGCATTTCGACGAGCGTGAAGCCGGCCCGACGGCGACTGGTCGCGGCGGACGGGTGCCGCTCGGGGCGTCGGCCACGAGACGTGTGCTTGGTTGTTCGGCAGTTCGGGTTCACAGACATCCCTCGACTTTCACGATCTGAGGACCCCGCGCTCACGAACGGTGGGGGGCGGTCCTCGCGTGCCCCGCAGGGCACAAGTCACAACTTGATGTGGTTTTCACCGCAGAGCCGCCCGAAGATTCGGGGCAGCGGTCGGCGTGATTCACTGTACGGTTCTGGTCCCCAGGGGGAACACATCGATCACCCCGCGCGGAAACATGGCGCGCGGCGGGAAATACGGAGGACTGCCGGTCGAAGCCAGCGCCGGGGTTTCCAGCGTCAGCACCGCCGTGCCGGCGTTGTCATCCAGCACATTGGTAATCCGGTACCAGAAGGCATTATTGGCGTCGAAGACAAACCCGCCTCGACGCATGAACGGTTTCAGAGCCAGCCCCGTGGTGGCATTCAGCGCCGTGGGGTAGGTCACCACGGCACGGGTGCTTCCCTGCGTGAACACCGTGTTGTAGAGGACTTCATCGACGCCGATGTTTTCGAGCGCCCTCTGGAAGAAGACCACCACGTCGATGCTGGCCGAGTTCTGGGAATTCTGCCGCACGGTCAGCAGCCAGGAATAGCGCCGCTCCTGAATCTCGACGCGGACTTTTCCCAGCGTCTGGGCCGTGAAACTGGTCGGCAGATAATGGGTGTCGAGGCTGCCGTTGAAATTGACATCTTCGCCATTATCGAGCGTGTTGTTGTTGTTCAGGTCTTCGGTCCACTGCAAGGTGGTCGAACCGGCGTTGGTCGAAAAACTGGTGATCTGGCGGGTCTGGGCCAGTGAGCCATCGGCGGAAAACAGCACGACGCGCACCGCGGGGTAAGGCAACGCCGGGGTTTGGGCGCCCCCCAGCACCGACGTCGACAGTTGATAATTGGGCAGCGTGATCTCGGTCATCTTGGCGGGATTTGTGCCCCCCAGCGTGCCGCCGATCGTTTCATACTGCAGCGACCAGGAATCGGGGAGGGTGACCAGCGAGTCGGCTACGGCAAAGGCCGCATTGCCCACGATACCGGGTGCGGCACGCCAGTGCAGCGGGTACCGCGGCAGAGACCACCACGGCGCACCAGGGGGATCGGACGGCCAGGGGGGCAGATTGCCACCACTGGGATCATTCCCGAAAAAGTGCTCGGGGCGGTTCAAGTACAGCGTGGGATTGTTTCCCAGTGTCAGATTGAGATTCTGCACGGCGGCAAAGCCGAGCGGGTCGAAGATGAAATTCTTCGTGCCCTGAAGCTGCATGACGGTCCACGGGGGATCGACCGCCGTCGTGTTGTTGAACTGTGGATCGAACGCGTAATTCGGCGCGGGGGAAGGCCGCCCCGGAATGTTCGAAGGCTGCCGGGCATCGGGATGCTTGATGATGTCGGGGTAACGATCGAGCGCGGTCTGGGCGTTGTACGAGGCATCGGCCGCACTGGTGACCTGGGTGGCTTTCACCGAACGCAGCACCGACATGGGAAACAGCGTGGCGACAGAGACCAGCCCGATGCTGGCGACCATCAAGGCCACCAGCACTTCGGTCAACGTCGAACCGCCGCGCTGGACCGGAACCGTGCGGGATGAGGTGGCAGCGGGCCGCGGATGCCGCGGCGGCACTGCCCGGGGATAACGACAGGTGGTATTCATGGGCGTGTACATTATTGGCCGGCCACCTTGCCAGACTTGGCGAAATGAAAGAGATCGTCGGCGATTCCATCCTGATTGGCATCGGTGGGATCGATGGGGAACGTGGTCACCAGACCGGTTTGCGGGAACAGAGTTACGACCAGCTTGTCTCCCTGATTCCGCGGATCGAGCGGGTTCAGATGCTGCGCCGCATCGGGCAGGGAGTTCAGCAGGAAGTGGAGCGCGCCGTGTCCCGAGAGCGAGCCGGCGACCATGCCGCGTGGCGAAAACAGAATATCAATGGGCAGCGGCACCGGGGTCGTGGGCCACTGCGACTGGACATTCAGCGAACTTTGATTCAGATCAATGACCACGCCACTCGACAGGGGGATCGGCTGATGAAACGGCAGCAGTTCGTTGGCCAGTTCAAAGTCACAACTGGCCAGAGGGCTGCTGACATCGATCGCCACCACGTTCGGCGAAGGTGAACTCGTGGCTTCAAACGGCACAGCCAGCGTCAGCACGACCGCCGAACCGCGAGTCTGCGTGTAGTACGGTGGGGCCGTGCGTCCCACGACTGGTTGCAGGGCATACCAGGCACCGGTGCCGGCCGGAATGCGGATGCGGGCCGCGGGGTACGGCAGAAATCCATGGCTGTCGAGCGACTGCCAGTCGACGCCGGTTCCCGAGACAAGCACGGCGTCGGGCGAAATGGCATCGTTCCCCAGGCCATCGTTATCGGCATCGGGGCGCAGAATCTGGATGGTGGAACTGCCGCCACTGACAGCACGGCCGTATTGCGGGCTGGCCACCTGTGTCAGGTAGGCGAAACTGGTAACGAGCGACGGATCATTCACATCGCGAATGAAGCGCACGCCACGAATCTGCTTGGCATGCATCGCCCGATCTTTGGCCCCCAGGAGGGCCGACTGGGTGATGCGGGCCGCCGAGCGTGTGCGGTCGCTGCTGCCGTTCACGTTGTAAACAGCCAGCGCCAGCGTGGTCAGCAACAGCAGAATGCCGATGACGATCAGCAGTTCCGTGAGCGTAAACGCAGCGCGAGAGCGCCCTGAGGCGTCGCGATTCAGACGTGGAATGTACTGGAACATGGGAACCGTGACCTGATTACTTGCCGCCCGCCTTAAGACTTGCTGACACGAGATTGTCTGACAGTTGATCAAACGCAGCAGCACTGGGAGTCACCGCGGGATTGAGAATCCCCAGGTAACCGTAAGTCTGCTGGGTCCCGGGCAATTGCTTGTCGTCGGGGCTGCCGAGGCCGAATTGGCCGTCCGGTCCCGCCGACATGATGACCGGGATGTGGTACGTTTGCGGAGTGTGGAAATAGTCTTCAAAAACAAAGCCGGAAATCTGGGCGCAGGCCCCGAGTGGATCATCGGGATCGCGGGCCAGATCGTTCTGCAGGTTGCCCGAGAACACAGGCAGAGCGGAAAAGACCACCTTGGCATTGGCAATGTCGGCCGTCGTAATGTTCAGGCCGTCGTTCCGGAACAACCGGGTAGGCCAGCGGTAGTACCGGATCGGTCCCTTCCAGGCGTCGATGAAGAAGGGCAACCCGGCGGTCTGCGGAGCCGCCGAGGGAGGTTCCTGCACGACTTCGACAGCGGTGAAGGCATCGGCCCCCAGCGGCGTATCGCCGATGACGTTTTCGGTCAGAATGTTGTAGAGGATTTCCTGGTTGGTCAGGTTGGGGACCGTGGCCGGCGCCTGAAAGCCGGCGGGATTATTGACGAACGACTGGAACAGGTTGGGGTACATGTTCGCCAACTGCAGTTGTGACTGCGGCGTCGAATAGACCTGCACCATCAGGAAGTTGAGATCGGCCGCCGACTGCGGGAAGTACTTCATCTGCAGCAGCTTGATTGCAATCGGGCGGATGGCGCTGGAGGGAATCGTGACCCCCTTCGCCTGGGACCACGACTGGGCAAACTGGTACTCGTAGCTGTTGGTGACGAAGCCTTTGCGTTGCAGCAGCCGGTCGAACGCCTGCCGCCGGCTGTTCATCAAGGCCTGCACCTTGGTCAGCGTGGCCGTGGTCGCCGCGTGACGCGCGTTGTCGAGGAAGGCACCGATCACGCCGACGGTCAGCGTCATCAGCAGGGCGATGATCGAAATGACGACCAGGATTTCCACCAGCGTGAAGGCCGGGCGCACGGCAGCCGGGTCGCCGGCGGCGCACAGCGGGCGGTCGCAGGCGTTGACCCGCGGGGGCACGCGCCTCGATGTCGTCGGATAATTCAAGTTGCAACGCATGATCGAAACTCTGTCTGACCAGGCGGTCGGGCGATCAAACGCCGTCTCCGCCAAGAAGGATGAACGGTAACGTTACTTCAGCCGGCCACCCGAAAAATTGGTGATGTTGTCGAACGCATCGGTGTCGTACACGGGGTTCGAGCCGTTGTAGCTGCTCACCAGCCCCGAATTGTTGAGTTGCGGGTTGTACACCCCGCCGGTGCCGTACTTGCCGTCGTAACCGGGGGAAATGATCTGGAACGATTGCGGCTTCTGCGCGGGGAGCGTCTGCGAACCGACGATCGTCCCGTTGCTCGGGCCGGCCTGCGGAATCGTGGTGTTCGTGCCACTCGGCGAGAAGATGCGGTACACGTCGACCAGGGTCGAACCGGTGGGCAATTCACTGCCCGTGCCGGCCACGCGGTAACCCGACCCTTCATAGCTGCTGAAGTACAGATAGGGAGCGGTTTGATTAGGAATCGAATCGTACCATTCGTTGAGCCCGTTGCCGTCGAAGTCCTTGATGCGCGAGACATCGGTCAGTTCGAAGAACGGACCTTCGCGATTGGAGCTGGTCGCGGGAGGAGCGAACGGATACGACGGATTCTTGGCAAAGCCCACGGGAATCTGATTCGGTCCCTGGACGGGGATCACGCCCCCCAGGAAGAACAACAGGCATTCGCCCGAATTGAAGGCGATGGGCTTGGTGCCATTCGCCGACATGCCCCACCAGAAACTGGGGTAGTTCACACCGGCGGCCGCACCGTTCGACTGGGCATCACCCATGGTGTAATCGAAATTCGGCCAGATCCGCCGGACGAGCGCCATGCTGGCCGGGTCGGAATTCCACCCCGCCTGGGTCAGGTACAGCCGGAACTGGCTGGGGGGCTCGACGCCGTACTTCGCCTTGAACGCCGACACGCCCGATTCGAGTTGCTTGATTTCGGTGGCGACGCGCCCTTCGATGACGCGTTCACGAACCTTCATCGTGGCGGGAATGATCAGCGCCATCAGAATGCTGATGATGACGATGACGACCATCAGTTCCACCAGCGTGAAGGCACGGCGGAGGGTCGAACGGGTGACCTGGGTCCCGGCGGGAGTCAGCCGGCCGTGGGGCCGGTGGTTCCGCTTGTGATTGTTCGTGAACGCTTTCATTCGGCATCTCCCCTTGCAACCCGCAGCCAGGTGGCTGTGGACCTCGTGTTTCAGTGTGCGATCAGCAGCAGACGGTGACGGCAGCGGAGGGCGACGCGACGCGGCCAGGCACGCAACCACGTTTGCCGGTCGTTTCGCACTCCGCCGTGCGATTTTCCTACGACAGTTTGTTCAACAATTCGATCAGGGGCAAAAACAACGCGATGACGATGAACCCCACGATCAACCCCAGCACGACCACCATGATCGGCTCCAGGATGCTGACCAGCCCGTCCACGAGCACCGAGACTTCTTCGTCATACACGTCGGCGACTTTGTACAACATGTTGTCGAGGGCACCGGTCTCTTCGCCGACGTCCACCATGTTGACCACCATGTCATCAACCACGCGAGTTTCCTTCAGCGGCACGGCCATCGACTCACCTTCACGAATGGCCGTGTAGATGTGTTGATAAGCCTTGATGAACACTTCATTGCCTGACGTGTCGCGGGCAATCAGCAGGGCCTCGAGAATGGGAACGCCCGAGGCAATCAGGGTTCCCAGGGTTCGCGCGGTTCGGGCCACGATACTCTTTTCGATAATCTTGCCGAGAATCGGGATGCGCAGTGCCAGCCAGTCGACCCCGAAGCGGCCATATTTGTTTTTACGAATGATTTTGAGGAGCACCCACAAACCAAACGGAATGGTGGGGAACAGGTACCAGTAATTGACGACCGCGTTACTGCACATGATCAGGTATTCGGTCATGGCCGGCAGCTTGACTTCGAAGCCTTCGAAGATCACGCGGAACTTGGGAATGATCCAGTACATGATGAAGCCCACGATCCCGACGGCGACCGAGATCACGGCGCACGGATAAATCATGGCCCCCTGCACCTTTTTCTTCAGTGACTGGGCGCGTTCCTTGAACTCGGCCAGACGCTGCAGAATGACTTCGAGGGCACCGCCGGCTTCACCGGCCTTCACCATGTTGACGTACAGGTTGTCGAACGCCTTGGGCTGTTTGCTCATGGCTTCGGACAGGGTGTTTCCGCCTTCGACGTCGTCGATGACGCCGATCAGCGAGTTCTTGAGGGCGCCGGGCTTGGCCTGGCCTTCGAGAATTCGCAGCGACCGCAGAATGGGGAGGCCGGCGTCCTGCAGGGTCGACAACTGCCGGGTGAACGTACACAGCTTTTTGGCGCTGACGCCCCCCAGGGTGAACGATTTCTTTTTGCGGTTCGGACCTTTTTTCTTGTCCTTGTCTTTCTTCTTCTTGTCGCCGCGACCTTTCTCGGCGATTTTCGTGACGAAGAACCCCTTCTGCCGGACCAGCGCCTGCGCTTCGGCTTCGGTGGCCGCCTCGATCGTATCTTTGACCTCGGCCCCGGTGGACTGATCCATTGCTTCGTAACTGTAAACCGGCATCGCCCGTTCTCCTTGCGCCTGGACTGACCGGGGCACGCGCCCCGGGGACAAACTTCTGTTCGGGTTCCTGTTGTCGTCTCAAAAGCGGAGGCCGCACCAGACGCCTGGGCGTCGGGCACACCACCCCGCACAATGGGTGTCGTAGATCTTGTGGTCGTCGTCTTGTGAATCGGTCGTTGCCACGGTCGCCCCCGGCGGAAGCCGGGTGGCCGGCGGCAACAGGCCGGCTGAATTTATTGGGTGGCAACGCGAACGGCTGCCGGAATTTTTTTAAGACTCTGTTTTGTAGGCTGATGTGACTGTCTGTCGGCTCGCCGGGCGGGCGAGCCACGGTTACTCGATATCTTCCATGACGGTTTCGCGGACCACTTCGTCGATCGTGGTGATGCCGTCGAAAATCAGTTTCAGGCCGGCTTCACGCAGCGACGTCATGCCCTGCGAGCGGGCCAGGTTCCGGATGTCGTCGACCGACGCGTCGGAAGTGATCAGGTCGCGCACGTCGTCGTTGACTTCCATGAGTTCGTACACGCCGGTTCGTCCCTTGTAGCCGGTGTTGTTGCACCGCTGGCAACCCCGTCCGTAATAGAACTTGTATTTACGGGCCTGTTCGAGGGGGAGCTGCAGTTCCATGAGCAGCTCATCGCTGGGCTCGAACTGCGTGCGGCATTCGACGCAGATCTTGCGGACGAGTCGCTGGGCCAGCACCGATTCGATGGTCGCCGTGATGAGGAACGGAGGGATCCCCATATCACGCAGACGGGTGATAGCCGTCGGGGCGTCGTTCGTGTGCAGCGTGCTGAACACGAGGTGGCCCGTCAGGGCGCTTTGCACGGCGATTTCGGCCGTTTCGTAGTCGCGGATCTCACCCACCAGCACGATGTCGGGGTCGTGTCGCAGAATAGCACGCAACACGTTGGCAAACGTGACGTCGATTTCGGCGTTCACGGGCACCTGGATCAGCCCGAAAATTTCGTATTCCACCGGGTCTTCGGTGGTGATGATCTTCGTGCCGATTTCGTTGAGTTCGTTGAGCACCGAGTACAGGGTCGTGGTTTTGCCCGACCCGGTGGGACCGGTCACGAGCACGATGCCGTTGGGTTTACGGATCATGCGGCGGAACCGCGACAGGGTGCCGGGGTCGAAGCCGATCTTGTTGAGGTCGAGCTGCACGACCGTACGATCGAGCACCCGCATAACGACCGATTCGCCAAACAACGTGGGGAGCACGCTGACGCGCAAGTCGACCGAGTTGCCACCGACGTTGAGTTCGATACGACCGTCCTGCGGCAGACGCCGTTCGGCGATATCAAGGTTCGACATGACCTTGATACGCGACACGATGGCGTTGGCCAGGTGGCGGGGGGGCGGAACCATTTCGTACAGCACGCCGTCGGCCTTGACGCGGATCTTGAACTCGTCTTCGAACGGCTCGAAATGGATGTCGCTGGCCTGATCTTTGATCGCCAGCAGCAGCACCATGTTGAGCAATTTACGGATCGGAGCGGCGTCCGCCATTTCTTCGAGCGACGCCAGGTCGTACGACTTGTCATTGCTGTCGTCATCCTCGTCCATCTCTTCGAGGCCGCTGATGACGTCTTCGATACTTTCCTGCTTGTCGGCGTAGTAGCGTTCGATGGCGGCCTGAATGTCGGCCGGGTTCGAGACCGCACCGCGGACGTCATATCCCAGGAAGTTGCGCAGATCGTCGAGCGCAGCCAGGTTCTGCGGGTCGGCCATGGCGACCGTGAGGACATCGTTCTTGAGCGAGAACGGCATAATCTTGTAGATGCTGGCCATCGTCTCGGGGACGAGTTCGAGCACCTTCTGCGGGATCGTCGTGTCTTTCAGGTTGACGACCTGCATGCCCCACTGTTCGGCGAGCGCTTCGCTCACCTGGTTGTCGGAGACCAGCCCCATGCGGATCGCCACCCGGCCGATGACCTCACCCGGAGACTGCTTCTGTTCTTCCAGAATGTCCCAGAGCTGGTCTTCGTTGATGTATCCCAGGTCGACCAGAATCTGACCAAGACGCCGTTTGGCCACGTGCATACTCCTCGTTTGTCGATCCGCCGGCCGAGTGCGACTCAGCCGGTCACGGAGAAACCGGCACTGCGACACGCAGTGCCAGGGGGTCGTGTGTGTCTCTCTTGCCGTCGGTCAGTTGCTCCGCCACGGGGGGCTGACTTTTCGACGGCCGATTTCCCGGGAAAGTTCCGGGAAATCGCCGCGGGAATCTCGTCTCAGTGATCTCCGTCTTCGTCGTCTTCATCTTCTTCGTTTTCGTCGTCGAACAAGCCCTGCTTGGCACGTTGAATACGCGTCCGCAGTTCACCAGGCAGGTTGGATTTCGCCACCACGTCTTTCTCGGCGACCAGACCGTTCTTCCAGAGGTTGAACAGGCTGTCGTCGAGCAACTGCATGCCGTACTTCTTCCCGGTCTGAATACTCGAGGGAATACGGTACGACTTGTTTTCACGGATCAGGTTGGCGATGGCGGGGGTCACGACGAGCATCTCGTAGGCCGCCACCACGCTCTTGGGAATCTTGGGGAGCAACGCCTGGCTCAACACGCCGATGATGGCGGTTGAAAGCTGTGTGCGGATCTGTTCCTGCTGGTTGGTCGGAAACACGTCGATAATACGGTTGACCGTACCTTCAGCACTTGATGTGTGCAGTGTGCCGAACACCAGGTGGCCTGTTTCGGCCGCGGTGATGGCAGACTGAATCGTTTCGAGGTCTCGCATTTCACCGACGAGGATGACGTCGGGGTCCATACGCAGAGCACGCCGCAGCGCTTCGGGGAACGTGGGGACGTCCACGCCGATTTCACGCTGGTTGATCGTGCACTTTTTGTGCTTGTGGTAGTACTCGATCGGGTCTTCCATCGTGATCACGTGATGGTCGACCGTGTCGTTGAGGTAGTTGATCATGCTCGCCAGACTGGTCGTTTTGCCGGAACCGGTCGGGCCGGTCACCAGCAGCAGACCGCGGGGTCGCACGATCAGATCTTTAATGACCGGGGGGAGCCCCAGTTGTTCAAACGACAGGAACTCGTTGGGAATTCGCCGCAGCACGATGCCGATGTGGCCGCGCTGTTTGAACACAGCCACGCGGAAGCGGGCCTGTTCGCCGAAGGCAAACCCGAAGTCAGTCCCCCCCCGTTCCTGGAGTTCCTGCTGGTTGCGTTCGGGCGTGATGCTTTTCATCAGCGCGACGCAATCTTCGGCTTCCAGGGATTTGGTTTCGAGGCGCACCATGTGCCCACCCATCCGCAGCACCGGGGGTTGCCCGGAGGTGATGTGAAGATCGCTGGCTTTCTGGTTGACAACCGTCTGCAGCAGCTTGTCGATTTGAAGTGTTTGTCGATCCAAGGCCATCAGCCCGCTACTCCTTCCGTACAGTGGGATGGCGTTATCGAATTATCGAGGGAGCACGCAACTTCCCCAAATCGACAACGGAAATTTCCCAACATTCGTGACTTTCGGTACCGTAATTTCCGGCAGGACAAATTCATTCGCGCCGGTAACGATCGCGCCCCGGCCCGAGTTTGTGAACAGACGTTTAGAAAGAGCGACCTGAGGGCCGGCGTTTTAGAATTGAGCAGGCCCGAGTGCGGCAGAATGCAACAGGCGTCAGCCGGCCTGTGGGTGGCGCGCGCCTCAAGCGTTTCGTCTGACAGCCCCACCGGCCGAGTGCCTGAAGGGCGAACGCCGGCAGGCAGCGGGCGCAGCGGCCCGGCAGCCGACTCGAACCACGGCGATCCAGCCTCGCGGCGCATCAGTGACCGCCCCGGTGCAGGTGGAGAACCTCGGGAATCGATGTAACTCCAATAAGAGCCTTGTCTAAGGCATCCATCACCAGCGTTTTCATGCCCATCATCTGGGCCTGCCGGCGGATGGACTGGGTGGGTTCTCCCTTGAACGTCATGTCGCGAATCGCGGTGCTCATCGTCATCAGTTCGAACACAGCCTTGCGACCGCGATAGCCCGTCTGCTGACAGTTGGCGCACCCCTTGCCCTTCATGAACTTGGCGGTGGCCAATTGTTCGGGGGTGACTTCGAGGTATTGCAATTCGCTCGGGTCGGGCTTGTCGGGTGCAGTACATTTGGGACAGTTCACGCGGACCAGACGCTGCGCCATGATCGCCATGACGCTGGAGGCGACCAGAAATGGCTGCACTCCCATGTCGATCAGACGTGTAATAGAACTGGGCGCATCGTTCGTGTGTAATGTACTAAACACCAAGTGTCCAGTCAGCGAAGCCTGAATAGCCATGTCCGCCGTTTCCGTATCCCGGATTTCTCCGACCAGGATCACATTGGGTGCCTGTCGCAGCATGGCCCGGATAATGCGCGAGAAATTGAGCCCGATCGAGTGCTTCACTTCGACCTGGTTAATTCCCGGGAGGTAGTATTCGACGGGATCCTCGGCGGTGATGATCTTACGGTCGGGCCGGTTCAGTTCACCTAGAGCACTGTACAGCGTGGTCGTTTTGCCGGACCCGGTCGGACCTGTCACCAGAAAGATTCCGTTGGGACGGCGGATGATGTTCTGGAACGTCCGGTAGTTCTCTTCGCTGAACCCCAGGTTACGGATACCGATCTTGATATTGTTTCGGTCCAAAATACGCATGACGACTGCCTGGCCATAGCCCGTGGGCAGCATGCTCACACGCATGTCGAAGTCGCGACCGCCGACGCGGGTCTTGATACGACCGTCCTGCGGCTTGCGCTTTTCCGAAATGTCGATCGTGGCCATAACCTTGATACGGGAGATGATGGCCGAGTGCAGACGGCGGGGGGGGCTGTCGCGCTCAACTAATTCCCCGTCGATCCGGTACCGGATCCGCAGCTTTTCTTCAAAGGGCTCGATATGGATATCGCTGGCCCGCATGTTGACCGCTTCGGAGATGACCAGGTTGACCAGTCGCACCACGGGGGAACTGTCGTCGTCGACGCCGGCGCTGGAGGCCAGTTCGGTTTCGGTGAAGTCGATCGCCGTTTCGGTGAATTCGGCGATCATCGAGTCGACCGATTCGGTCTCGCTCTGCCCGTAATGCCGGTTGATCGACTGGAGAATCACCTCTTTGGGGGCGACGACGACCTTAATTTCTTTGTTAATGATAAACCGAAGTTTATCGATGACTTCGTAGCGGTTCGGGTCGTGCATGGCGACCGTCAGGGTGCCCGAATCGTCGACCGAGAGGGGAATCACCACGTTTTCGCGGGCCACCGACTCGGGCACGAGCTGAATGATCGACGACGGGATCTGCACCGACGAGACGTCGACGAAATCCATCCCCATCTGGTTCGCCTGGGCCTGACCCATGTCCGAGGCGCTGATGTAGTCGAGCTTGAGCAGCGCTTCGCCGGGAGTGATGCCGAGTTTAGCCGCCAGCCCCTGAGCCTCGGCGAGCTGCTCTTTGGAGATCGTGCCTTCCTTGAGGAGCTTTGTTATCCACTCTTCGGCCATGCCATCCTCATTCAATCAAAGTGTCGATCGCGAACGGTAGACTGTCGGCGTTCCGCCGGCAGAGACGAAACCGATTTGCCAGGCAGGCAGTTCGGCGCGGACCAGACTCATGCAGCGAAATTTCCGCTCCGTAACTCACAACGG
>JAFEBR010000422.1 GCA_018242565.1 Planctomycetota bacterium
ATCGACCCTCGGCGACTTCGCGCATCAGGTCGCGGGTGGTCGAGGCGATGATGCGGGCCGAGACCCGCACGGGTTCAGTGCCACCCAAGGGGGTGATTTCCTGGAATTCGATGGCTCGCAAAAGTTTCGACTGCGTGGCCAGAGGCAATTGCCCGACCTCGTCGAGGAACACCGTGCCTTCGCCGGCATGCAGCAGGAATCCCGGTTGATCGCTCTGGGAACCGGGGAAGGCGCCTTTGCGCTGACCGAAGAGTTGCGCTTCCAGCAGTTCGACCGGTTGCGTGGAACAGTGGACCGTCAGAAATTTTTCGTGACTCCGCGGTCCCATGCGATGGATGACGCGGGCAAACAGTTCCTTGCCCGTTCCGGTTTCTCCTTCCAGCAGCACATTGCTGTGAGCCGCGGCTACTTTTCGAATCGCCGCCTGAACCTCTTCGAGCGCTTTGCTCGACCCCACGAGGTCGTCAGACCGATCCTGGCGGGCCAGTTCGCGCCGCAGCGATTCGTTTTCGAGATACAACTCGCGAAACCGAAATAACTGGTTGAGCTTGTGGTGCAGGTCGTCGAACAGCACGGGCTTGACGAGGTAGTCGTAGGCCCCGGCTTTGAAGGCTTCGACGGCGTTTTCGACGGTGGCGTAAGCGGTGATGATCAGCACGAACAGTTCGGCGTTCATTTGTTTCAGGCGCTTCAGCAACTGAATGCCGTCGCCATCGGGAAGGCGCACGTCGCAAATCGCCACGGCGAAATCGCGTTGCCGAATGATCGACAGCGCTTCGGCGACCGTGGCCGCTTCGGTGACAAAGAACCCTTCACTGGTCAGGAACTCGCGGAGCGTGTTCCGAATGATTTTTTCGTCTTCGACGACCAGCACTTGACGTGCATTTTTCACAATCAACTGACCTCGGTAGAAACAAGAGTCGTGCGTTCCACGTCGGGGTGTTGCCGGACGTTTTCGCACGTGAGAAAGACGGTAAATGTGGTTCCGGCGGGCGAAGTGTCTGTCAATTCGATGCGACCGCTGCCCGATTCTTCAATGATGTGCCGACAGACGAACAGACCCAGCCCGGTTCCGGTCTCTTTGGTCGTAAAATACGGACGGAAGATCCGGACCTGGTTTTCATGGGAAATGCCATGGCCGTTGTCGCGAATCGAAACCTGGATCCAACCGGCCACGAGGCTCGTTGACAGTTCAATGGTGCCCCCTTCTTCGGTGGCGTCCATCGCATTCAAAATCAGGTTGAGAAACACCTGCACCAGTTGATCGCGGACCACCTTCAGCAGGGGCATCTGCTCGGCGTACGCCGTCACAATTTTCTTGCCCTTGGTGCGCTTGTAGTACTTGGCGATATTGAGAGCGCCATCGATCAGTTCATGCACGTCGCACATGGTTTTGATTTTGGCGGCAGGCCGGCTGAAGTCGACCAGTTCGCGGAGCGTGCCCTGAATCCGTCGCAACTGGTCGTCGACCATGTGCAGGCGTTCGCGGGTGTAATCGTCATTAGGGCGGCGGTTGAGCATCTGGACCAGCGAACTGATCGCAGCGAGGGGGTTGCCGACTTCGTGCGCGATGCCGGCCGCAAGCAACCCGAAGGCGGCCTGCTTTTCCTGCTGTACGACCAGGGCCTGCGATTGCTGCAATTGCCCGGTGCGCTGCTGGATTCGCTCTTCGAGTTCAATCTGGTTGAGGCGGAGTTCTTCGTTCAACTGAGTCAGCCGGCGTTCGGCGGCTTTCAGCAACCCGACCAGCGACACACAGGCCCAGGTGACCCACCCCATCGAGACCAGGGTCACAACCAGCGTCGAGGCAAACTGCCCCGAGGCCCCGCGAGTGAGATACAACTCGCCATAGCTCACGCAGTGCAGAATTAAGGTGACCAGCGTCACCGAAGGTGAGCAGCGGATGGCGCAGACCAGCAGCGACAGCAGGTAATAGAAACGGAAGGGGCTGTTGAGCCCCTGATCGAAATAACAGAGCAGGCCGATGAAGACCGCTTCCATCAGCGAGATGATCAGCGGCCAGCGACTGAGGAAGATCTGCCCGCGGAGGCTCCACAGGGTATCGAGCAGCGCGTAGACCGCACCGAGCGTCAGAATCGAATTCATGACGGCCCGATTTTCAGCCAGCGGCCGATCGAGAAAATTCACCACCAGGTAGCCAACCGCGACGCCGAACCAGCGGATTTTGACCGTGATCGACTCGGCTGCCAGTTCCCAGGCGGAAGGATCGCGCAGACTTGGAGTGGCGGCAACAGACATAAGATTCGGGTGTTTTCGTACGACCCAACAGGTTGTCGGCGGGGTGCCCGGCGCACCGGCCGTGAAACCTTAATTATATGCGAAGTTCGCACCGGAGGGGGATGATCCCGCGGTGAATCGCTGGCGGAACTTCGGGAAACTGTGCCAACGACCGTAAACCCGTATCCCAGAAACATTTCCCGGAACTTCGACCCGCTGCCCGTCGTCCAATTTTCAGGGCTGATGGCTGGCGCGGCGGCCGTGCCGGACGTGAGTTCTACGACGGTCGATCGGTCGATTCCGACTGGTTTCAGGGGTGCTGGCAACTTAAATGCAAGGCCTGTATCCTGAAAGTGTTCATTCGAATAATTCCCATTGCAGGGCTATCGGCAACATGGATCTTCCCACATGTCCGGCGTGTAAGCAGTCGGTCCTTGACGACGATGCCGTGGACTGTCCGTTCTGCGGCGCACCCCTGAAAGGGGGGGCTGCTCCGGCCCGCCCGGCACCCGCCGCCCGTGGATCGGCCCCGGCCGCACCCGGCAAACCAGCCCCCGCAAAGCCAGGTGCCGCGACAGGCTCGAAAAGTTCCGCGGGGGGTTCGGCCACCGGCAAATCGGCTGCCACTCCGGCCGGACCGGCCGAAGACGATCCGTTCGGCGTCGATCCGTCAATCGCGGCGAATGCGATTCCCGTCAGCCCCACTCCGGGAGCCGGCAAGAGCATTGAAGTCACCTGCCCGATGTGCGAGACGAAGGGGTACGTGTCCCCCAAAGCCGCGGGCAAGATGGTGAAATGCTGCAATCCCAAGTGCATGGTGCCGTTGTTCTCGGGGCCGCCGCTTCCCAAAAAAGAAGTGGTCGTCAAAGAACAGCCAAAGAAAAAGCTGCCCTGGCTGTACATCGCTGGCGGAGTCGGGTTCGCGGTGATCGCCGGGGTCTCGATCTGGTTCATGCAGGACCAGGGAATTTCTGAACTGCCCCCATCAGAGAACGTCTACGTCCCGGGTCAGGGGAATTCCAACGGGATGAATTCGGGCGATGAGGGAACCCAGACCACGCAGGCTACGACGCCCCAAAAGACACAACCCGATGCCAACTCGGCTCGCGACGATCTGACCAAGCAGGCTTTGTCGCGAATCCTCGAAGTCTCTTCGAATATCCGCCAGGAACGGAAGCCAATGTGGCGACGACTGGCGATCACGGCGTACACATTTGCGAACGAACCGCAGAAAGCGCGCGAGCAGTTGAATCTGCTGGAAAAGGCCACCAACCAGAGTCCTTACGAAGGGATTCCTCCGCTGGTGGCGATGGCCTGGCGCAGCGCCGGGAATGCGGGCGAAATGCAGAAAACGGTCGAAGAGGCCCTGGCTCTCGCGGAAAAACTCCCCCCTCGCGGACGTTTTGCGACCGAGGCCGCGCTGGGGTTGGCCCCGCTTTTGGTTCTCGCCGGTAAAGCCGACCAGGCCCACGCATTGTTGGCCGAGCACCGCAGCGAAGCGCCACTCGAACAGTTCGCCGCCGCGATGCGCATTTCCATCGAGGACCACTCGTTCAATCTCGACCGCCCGTACATTGGCCGCAGCGTCGGCTACTGGCAGTTTCCGCTGGAGACGGGTGTCACCCTGTCATTGGCCGCACATGGCCGCTGGGATGAAGCGCTGGGCTGGGCGAATCAATTGACCGACGCCGTCGCCAGGACCGAAGCACGCACTGCCTGGGCGGAAAGCCTGTTGCACTCGTCGGGCGCGAATGCCGATGCGAAAGTTCTGGAACGGGCGCGATCGGTCGGAACCGACATGAACCCGGCCGGGCAGGCGCGACTGCTGGCCCGGTTGGCTGCGGTTCGTGCCGAGCAGGGAGATCGGGCGGGGGCGGCCCAGTTGCTGTCTGAAGCCGGCACGATTCTGAAATCGTTCCCCAAGTCGGAATCGATCGTGGTGGAAGGGGCCAAGCCGTTGCTCGACCTGAAACTGCCCGATGCCAATAGTCTGAAACAAATGGCGCTGGCCGCCGCCGATGTGGCCTGTGTGCAGGCCCGGACGGGCGACCGCGCTGCCATGGAGCAGGTCGAACTGGCACTGCGCCTGGCGGGCGCGATTGGCCCGGCGATCAACCCGACGCAGGAACGCCGTCGCCAGGTCGGCGATACGGCGAAGATCGGCGCGGAACTGAAAAAGGCGCTGGCGTTGAAGAAAGACGACGAGATTCGTCGCGCGGTCACGCAATACAAATTGAAACTCAGCGAAGTCGAAGGGGCGGCGGCGAATCGGTTCCAGATTGAAACCGTGGTCCTGCAGGCTGCCGCCAATGCGGGCCTGCACAGCCAGGTGTGGGACGTTCTGGAGCGCTATGACCGCAAGCCGGCCAAAGAACACCAGCCTTTGATTGCCACCCATTTATCGTACCTTGTGGCCCAGCGGTTCGCCGAGGCGGGCGATGCCGGTCGCAGCGACGAAATTCAGCAGGCCGTGCAGTCGCGAGTCGATCCGGCCGATCCGGAGATCATCAAACTGGTGGTCGAGCACCTGCTCGCCACGGGTGACGTCGCGCGCTGCGTGGCGCGACTGAATGGTGCCGTGACGCCCAATGGACACCTGCACGAGACCGTGCTGCGTCTGGCAACCCGGTTGGCGCAGAGTGGGAAAAACGTCGAAGCGGTCACCTTCAGCAACAGCATCAGCGACCCGACGCTCAAAGAAGAGTGCCTGTACTTTACCGCGGTGGGCGCGGCGATCAAGGGCGCTGGTCCCGCATACTGGAAGGCCGCCAAAGACGTGGGACTGGGGCCGAACGAATCGACGGCGGTCGGTGCCGGCCTGGTCGTCGGCCTGAACCAGACCGCGGCTCAATAAAGCCGTGGCGGGTGTTTTCGATCGTCCGACTTGTTCCTGTTGCTCACACGAAAGTCGCTCCATGATTTTCCGTTTCGCCTGTCGCCGGTTGTCGCTGCCGTGTCTGGTTTGGGCCTCGCTTGTGATTCCCACGCTGACCTGGGGTGCCGATTTTCCCCCGGCGAGTGAACTGAAAAAAGTGGAAGGTCTGCCCGATCCGTTGCGGATGTTCGACGGCACACCGGTCGCAACCCGTGAGCAGTGGGTCACCCGGCGGCGTCCCGAACTGATCTCGCTGTTTGAGCACTACATGTATGGCAAGGCGCCCGCGGCGCCTCCCCTCAAGGCTGCGGTCGAACGCATCAACCCCGAGTATTTCAATGGTAAGGCCATCAAGCAGGAGGTGGTACTGACGATTGGCCCGGCGGGGGCTCCGCAGTTGACGTTGCTGTTGATTGTCCCCAAAGTGCCGGCCGGTCCCAAGCCGGTCTTTTTGAGCATCAATTTCTGCGGGAATCACACGCTGCTGGATGATCCGACGATTGCATTTCCCACGGCGTGGATGCCCGACCATTGCCCGGGCTGTGTTGATCATCACCCGACCGAGAAGAGTCGGGGGACCCAGAAAGACGACTGGGGGATTGAACGCACCATCGACCGGGGTTATGCCTTCGCCAGTTTCTATTGCGGCGATGTGGATCCCGACCGTAACGATTTCACCGATGGGATCCATCCCTTTTATCCGGAAACAGGAAAGCCGCAGCGCGATCCGCATGGCTGGGGCGCGATTGCCGCCTGGGCGTGGGGCATGCAGCGGGCGGTTGATTATCTCGTGACACACCCCGATCTCGACAAACGGCGGATCGCCGTGGTTGGGCATTCACGTCTGGGCAAGACGTCGTTGCTGGCCGGCGCGTTTGACGAACGGATTGCCCTGATCATTCCGCACCAGGCCGGTTGCGGGGGAACGGCTCCCAGCCGTCAGCCGGGTGGCGAAACGGTCAAGCAGATCAACGATCGCTTCCCGCACTGGTTCTGCGACGAATTCAAGAAGTTCAACGCAGAGGTTGATCGGCTGCCGTTCGATCAGCATTCGCTTGTGGCCTTGTGCGCGCCGCGTCCGGTGCTGCTCTCGAATGCGCAGGAAGATTCGTGGGCCGATCCGAAAGGACAATTCAAAGCCCTGCAGGGAGCCGACCCGGTTTACAAGCTGCTGGGTTCTCAGGGGCTCAAAGATCCCCAATACCCTCAGCTCGAGCACCTGGTGGATTCACCGCTGGGGTATTACATTCGCCCCGGACGGCACTCGATGAACAAGGGGGACTGGCTGGTCTTCCTGGAGTTCGCCGACAAGAACATGCCGGCCCGTTGAGCAGCTTACCGCCTGGTGTCATTCGTCCCGTCCCGGTCACAGAACTGGCCGTTCTGCGGCGGTATGACTGCTCTATCGCGTCTGCAGGAACAGAGCCTTCTTTTCGCCGGGCAGCGTGAAGTCGAACCCGCACGAGCGGAAGAAATCTTCCGACGAGGTGATCGCCATGACCTCGAGGATTTCTTCTTCGCGGGCTCGATCGACACAGGCGGCGACCAATTGCTTGCCGACGCCATGTCCCTGGTATTCGGGCAGGACGACGAGGCTGCGGACTTCGGCGAGTTTGGCCGAATAAATTTCCAGAGCGGCACAGCCCACGATCCGGCCGCCATCGTCTGCGACGAAGTAGTTTGGCAGCAGCAAAGCGAGTTCGTCGATCGTCCGCGGCAGGAGGACTCTTTTCTCCACGAATGGCGCGATCAGGTCGGCCAGAGCGCGAATATCGGCCCCGCGTGCAGGACGAACGTTAATCGAGGGCTTGGTTTCCGGCATAATCTCAATTCATTACACTGCCGAGGCATCCAGACGCAAGAGACAGCAGGAAGGTTCGCATGAATCACGAGAAGAGTCGAGTCGATTTTGAGCGTGCCTGCCGGGTCATTCCCGGCGGGGTCAACAGTCCGGCCCGCGCCTTTGGTGGCGTGGGAGGGAACCCCATTTACATCGAACGCGGGGCGGCACAACACCTCTACGATGTCGATGGCAACCGGTATCTCGACTACGTGGGTTCGTGGGGGCCGCATCTTTTAGGCCATGGGCATCCCGAAGTGGTGGCCGCGGTGCAGCAGGCCCTGACCCGAGGCACGAGTTTCGGCGCGCCGACTGAAGCCGAAACCACGCTGGCGGAAATGGTGATCGACGCGTTTCCGTCGATGGAACGAGTGCGGATGGTCAACTCGGGAACGGAGGCCACGATGAGCGCGATCCGCGTGGCCCGGGGGTTCACACGCCGCGACGTGATCGTCAAATTCGCCGGCTGTTACCACGGGCATGTGGACAGTCTGCTGGTGCAGGCGGGCAGCGCGGCGACGACGCTGGGAGTTCCGTCGAGCCCGGGAGTGCCCGCCGGTTGCACGGCTGATACGGTGTGCCTGGAGTACAATAACCTGCGGCAGGTCGAAGACCTGTTCGCCGCCCGGCCCCAGGAAATTGCCGCTGTCATCATCGAACCGGTTGTCGGCAACATGGGAGTCGTGGTTCCACAACCCGGGTTCCTGCAGGGACTGTCGGACCTGTGCCGACGATATGGAGCCCTGCTGATTTTTGATGAAGTGATGACCGGTTTTCGGGTGGCGTACGGGGGAGCCCAGGCCCGTTTTGGAATTAAGCCGGACCTGACGACACTGGGTAAGATCATCGGCGGCGGGATGCCGGTGGGTGCTTACGGTGGTCGAGCCGACGTGATGAGCTGTGTCTCGCCAGCCGGTCCGGTGTATCAGGCGGGTACGCTGTCGGGAAATCCGCTGGCCATGGCCTGTGGACGGGCAACCCTGCAGGTGTTGAAAACAACGAATCCGTATCCACGGCTCGAGCAGGAAACGGCCCGGCTGTGTCAGGGGCTGTCGCAGGCCGCTCGTGACGCCGGTCTGCCGCATACGGTCGCCGCTGTGGGCAGTATGTTCACACTGTTCTTTCACGACGAACCGGTGACGAACTACACCGTTGCTGCAAAGTGCAACACCCAGCGCTTCTCGCGGTATTTCTGGGGCATGCTCGAACGGGGCTTCTACTTGCCGTGCAGCCAGTTCGAGGCGAATTTCGTGTCGAGTGCGCACACCTCAGCCGATATCGACGCC
>JAFEBR010000423.1 GCA_018242565.1 Planctomycetota bacterium
CGTGCCCGATGCCGGTCAAAGCGAGCGAGCCATACAAGTCGACCACCACGCGTGACACGCGGTCGAGAATTCCCAGTTCGACGAGTTCCTGCACGAAAGCATTCGCGGCCCGCATGGGCCCCACCGAGTGCGAACTCGATGGACCGATGCCGATCTTGAACAGATCGAACACACTGCAATAACTCGGATTCACTGCCATCTCCAGAACTGTCGACCGGCCACATGATCAGGATCGGTCTGCGACTTATACCCGATGCAAAACGGGAAGCAAACACGGGGAGCGAGTCGTTCTGGTTCGAGACTCGGCCGAATTGCCGCACCTCGCGGCCAGTGTGAACCGCAAAATTACCGTGGATTTTGCATTTCGCCAGGGGTTACGGGAGTACCAACTTGGCACCAGCCGGTCAGTTGAAATTCCTGGACTGGCAGCTAAGCTCTTAAGGTTTGACCCTTCGGCAGAGACGTTCTGTCAGCAAATACGCACCGTTTTGAAACCTGCATCCAGGATGTAACCATGGCGCGCCCCGTGACGTTGTTTACCGGCCAATGGGCCGACTTGCCCCTCGAAGAGCTCTGCAAAAAGGCCAGCGATTTTGGCTTTGATGGGCTCGAACTGGCATGCTGGGGCGATCACTTTGAGGTGGACAAGGCGCTGTCGGACGATACCTACTGTGCCCGCAAACGCGAACTGCTCGAAAAGTACGACCTGCAGTTGTTTGCGATTTCCAACCATCTGGTGGGACAGGCCGTGCTCGACCGGATCGACTCGCGGCACAAAGCCATTCTGCCGGAATACGTGTGGCGCGACGGTAACCCTGAAGGGGTGAACCAGCGGGCCGCGGAAGAAATGAAGAACACGGCCCGCGCCGCCAAGAAGCTGGGGGTCAGCGTCGTCAACGGATTCACCGGTTCGAGCATCTGGCACCTGATTTATGACTTTCCGCCGGTGCCGCGTTCGATGATCGATGCCGGGTACGCGCTGCTGGCCGAGCGGTGGAATCCGATTCTGGACGTGTTCCAGGAATGCGGAATCAAGTTTGCCCTGGAAGTCCATCCCACCGAAATCGCTTTCGACATTTACTCGGCCCAGCGATCCGTCGAAGCGCTGGATGGCCGCGAAGAATTCGGCTTCAACTTCGACCCCAGCCACCTGATTTGGCAGGGAGTGGATCCAGCCGAGTTCATCCGCTTCTTCCCCGAACGGATTTACCACGTGCACATGAAAGACGCGATTGTGACCCTCAACGGCCGGTCCGGCATTCTGGCCAGTCACCTGTCGTTCGGCGACCAGCGTCGCGGTTGGGACTTCCGCAGCGTGGGACGTGGCGGTGTGCGGTTTGAAGAAGTCATTCGCGCGCTGAACCACGCCAAGTATGCGGGCCCGTTGTCGATCGAATGGGAAGACAGCGGCATGGATCGCGAAGCGGGTGCTCGCGAAGCCTGTCAGTTCGTCAAGAACGTCGACTTCGAACCGTCGGGACGAGCATTCGACTCTGCGTTTTCTGAATAAGAACACGCTTCGCAACAACCTGAAATTCCCGCACAGGGCACGTGGACTGCACGTGCCCTGTTTTTATGACCGCTAAACGATGTCGTCGGCTGCGGTATCAGAACCACTCTCATCGGCGGGAAACTCGGCCCAGGGGCTATATTCGGTGACGCCATCGACCGTCACCAGGAACAATCGCTCGCTCAGGGGATGATCCATCGTCTGGAAGTCGTGGACCACGCTCCGCCGGACCCGTTCGATCACCTCGGGTGACTGCAGGCTGATGGCGACAAAGAAATCCCGGCTGGGGGTGCCGACTGCGAAATCGCCCCCGAGCACGCCGCGCATCTTCCGATGAAATCCCTCGCTCAACAGGCGTGAGGTGTTGTAAGCATCCTGCCGGGTGGGTACGAGCAGGCGTGGGCCATCTTCGGCGCCGGCGACGTTGAACTCCATGGGCTGGTCTTCGAAATACCGTTCAAGATTCTCGAGCGCCCGCTCGTGCAGTTCGTCGACGGTGATTCCCCAGGTCTCGACCAGGTCCTCACGGATGTACCAGTAGGCCTGCGACTCGTCGATGACGTACAGGACGACCAGACCGCCGATCCAGGGGCGGCCCACAATCTGCGGGAATTGCTGCCGCCAGACTTCTTCGGGATACAGCATCGGCATGATACGGCGCGCGACGCTGTCCAGTTCCGGTTCGGTCTGCTCTGTGCCCCATTCCTGCACCTGCACGACGGTCGTCAGCGCCGGCAACACGATCGTCTCGAACTGGTCGGGGGCCTGCACGTACGAGCGGTAGAAATTGAATAGGTTGATTTTGGAATCACCCAGCCGAATTTGAAAATCGGGGGCCGAAGCGCATTCGAGCAGCGGGAACTTGGCGCGAGCCAAATCCAGCACCCGCCGCACAAAGACGTCAGGGGGATAGGCGGGGTGCCGCGACACCTGCAACGAGTCCACGATCATACCCGCCACCGTTTCGGCCTCCTGATCGACCCGGGGCCCCTGCAGATAAAACGCGATCAGGTGCACCGGTTCACGACGCAGACCCCAGATTCGAAAATGCTTCCACAGGCCTTTGCGGAAGATTCGCTTCCACCACGGGATATGAGCTTCGACCGCAAACTGCCCTTGAAAGCCCAGGCAATCGTCACTGTCTCCGACCGCTTTCAGCGGTTGCACTTTGCGACGGCGGGGAAAAATCCGATTCAGATTGACGAAATCCGCCAGAGGCTGCGGGGGCGTTTCGTCGTTCCAGAAGGCACTGATCGTCAGCGTCCCGCCACCTTCGGGCGCCGTCAGCGTGGCGGTACCTTCCGTCATCTCCAGCGTCCAACCGGGGGGAAAGGCCACGGTGTACCAGTGGTTCTGACCATGGTGCGTCAACCAGTGACTGGGGATTTTCGACACGAGACTCTCCAGACGAAATTGGACGGTCACGCGAACTGAGAGACAAACACTGCCGGTAGACCACCAGGCCGCGGGTCCAGGGGCGACTGGCGAATCATGCCAGGCATTCCCGGAATTCCGTTGGGAATTGTACGCATTTCCTCTGCGTTGTGTAAAATCAAAATGCCGGGAGGCTTCCTCTTCCCCGGACTGTACCCTTCTGCCCGGACGGCATGGATTTATGGTTCTGTCACATCCCTTCGTGCTGCTCGGAATCGCCCTTGTGGCCATTCCGGTGATTCTGCATCTGTTGATGCGGGCGAAGCCCAAGAAACTCTTGTTTCCGGCCCTGCGGTTGATTCAGAACCGCAAACGGACGAATACCCGCCGCATGCGTCTTAGGCACCTGGGCCTGTTGCTCTTGCGCATGCTGGCGATTTCGCTGCTCGCACTGGCCTTGGCGCGCCCGGCACTACCGGCCGCCGATTACGCGCTGAACAGGGGGGACTGGTTGCGACTGTTATTCGTCGCCGGCACCTGCGCCGGGATCTATTTTGGACTGACGTCGCTCTGGAAGCGGCGCCAGACACCGCACCACGAATTCACCTACCGCCGCTCGATGCTCCGCGGCGGTGTGGCCTTGGGGGCCCTGCTGGGTTTACTGCTGCTGGTCGCGTGGCCCTACCAGCGGCGGATTGCGGCCGCCATCACACAACCCACCGTGACCAGTGACGAGACGCTGCCCGTCGCAGCCGTCATGCTGTTTGATACCAGTCTGAGCATGGGATACCGCCTCGAAAACAAGACCCGCCTCGAAGCCGCTCAGGACATTGCCATCAAACAGATCGGCAATATGCCGCGCTTAAGCCGAGTGGCATTGTGTGAAACGGCCGGAGACGCGCCGATCCGCTTTTCGTCAGATCTGGGTGGCGTCTCGAAACGGATTGCCGCGATCACCCCGCAGTTGCTCAACCGTCCGCTGGATGACCGACTGCTGGCCGCGTTGGAGGGACACGGCGGCGACCGCGATCAGAATCGCTCGGGCGAGAGCACCGCCGCGCCCGACGACGAACACGAAGGCCTGTTGCGTGAAGTGTATATCTTCACCGACCTGGCCTCGAGCGCCTGGCGCAAAGACAACTTGCCACGCCTGCGTGAAACACTGAACCAGATGCCGAATGTTGGTGTCTACCTGATCGATGTGGGAGTCTTGAAACCCTCAAACATCGCCATCACGGAACTGGAGCTTTCAGATCAGACACTGCCCGTGGGCAGTCCGCTGGAACTGCGGGTGACCGTCTCGGCGGTCGGTGTTGAACCGGGAGACCGGGTGGTCGAACTGTGGGTCGATTCGGGGACCGAGAAACTCGTCAAACTTGACCAGTCTTCGGTGAAAATCGATCCCGATACGGCCGTGACCGTCACCTTTTCGCGACAGGTTCCGGCCGGCCCCGTCGTACAGGGAGAAGTCCGACTGGTCTCGAGTGATCCGCTGTCGTTCGACGACGTTCGTTACTTTTCGGTGTTGGTGCAACCCCCGTCCGAGGTATTGATCGTCTGCGACCAACCGTCAGACGCCGTCTACCTGCTGAATGTTCTGGCTCCGGAAGAGCTGGCCACCCAGGGGGAATCGCGACATAAATGCCGCGTCATCAACACGGCCCTACTGCCGCGCAGCGACTTGTCGAAATACGCTGTCGTATGTCTGGTGGATGTGGCCGATCCGCAGGCAGCAGGCTGGCAGGCGCTCGAGAAATTCGCCTCGGGAGGCGGCGGAGTCGCCATTTACCTCGGAGAAAACGTGCGGCATGAGAAGTATCTGACCCCCGAGGCCTTGGCCGTCTTCCCGGGCAAACTCAAAGGGAAAGTGCCTTTCGACGACCAGGTTTTTCTCGACCTGCAGAATGTGTCGCACCCCATCCTCAAGAAGTTCGCCGACTGGGGTGGCGGACTCTCGGATGTGGAAATCAATCGCTGCTGGAGCGTGGATCCCGAACTCGTGGCGGGCGCGATCGTCTCTTACACAGACCGCAAGCACCTGCCGGCACTCCTCGAACGATCGCTGGGACGCGGGCGAGTCATTGCCTTAACGACGGCCATCGACCGCCGGGGAAGTTGGAACGATCTGCCGCTGTACTGGGGCTTTGCCCCATTGTCGTATGAGACGATGCGCTATCTGTCGCGCACGTCACAATCACAATTCAATTACACGGCAGGCGAAGACATTCTGCTGCCCATCAACGGGGTGCAGCCGTTTCCGGCCTACCGCCTGCGTAAGCCGGGCCTGCAGCAACTCAACGAAGACGTGCCCGCCGGCACAGCCAACCTGGTGGTCAAAGGAATCGATCAACTGGGAAATTACCGACTGACCGCGATTGAATCGGACGTGAAATTCGAACGCGGGTTCAGCGTGAACCCAGTCATGGATGAAAGCCGAATTGACCGGCTCTCGAAGGATGACTTCGATGCCCGCTTCGGTGCCGAGCGCTATTCGATTGCGCGTGACCTCGAGAGCCTGCAGCGCAACGTTAAAACGGGCCGTTTGGGGAGGGAAGCGTTTCCGCTGGTGGTTCTGATCCTGCTGGTCGTCTTCGTAGGCGAGAACTTCGTGGCGAATCGCTTTTACGATAACGAACAGGCCCCCTAGGGGGGGCCTGCTGCATCGCGCTCCGACCGCAGTTGACCACGCAGGCGCGTTACCGCCCGTTGTCTTCGACGACCACTTCCGAGGGGGTTTTGCGGAACGTGTTGACCGTGGCATCCACCCCGTTTTCGACGCCGTTCAGAACTTTCTCGTCAAGGATTTCGATCCCCATTCGACTGATCCAGCGATAGGTTTCCCAGAATCCCGACTGGATCGTGTCGATCGCCTTGTTCGACACTGGCGAACCGAGCACAGAGTTGTGGTGGACCTTCTGCGCGAGTTTCTTATCGAGACGCGTACCGCGCTCCTGCAGCCAGTCGACCGTTTCATCGACACGACGCATATTTCCTGAAGACGTCGGACTGTAGTCGGACAGCGACACTTCGGGCACGTTCAAGGCCCGTACACCGTTACCCACCCAGGGTCGTTTCGCATGGGCCGCCCGGCGATCGAGGGCATCAACCGTCGGTTCGATTCTGGCTTTCCCGGGGGTGAGCGGCGAGAGGACCGTATCCATCAGTTGAAACACGCTCCAGTCACCGATCGAAATGGCGTTGTAAGCGATGTTGTTCAAATCCCACCCGCTTTGGGGCTGGTTGATCGATTTGGGCAGGTGCGGATACACAGATGACGGCGTATACGACAACGGTTGCCAGGCGCGCAGGTCCACATCCTGCCAGTATTCCGCCTGCTCCACGCTGGCGGCATCGCTTCCGCCTTCATGGGTTTGGTTTTCTTCTTCGGTCACGTCATAGATGTTCCCGAGCGCGCGGCCATCCATCTGCGCGGGGTCGTGCCGGGTTCCCGCCAGCGCCAGAATCGTCGGCGTCAAATCCGCGAGTGAGCAGGGCGAATCAATGATGGCGCCCCGTCGAATGTTGGGACCGGCAATGTACCAGGTCGCCCGCACCGATTCGGCGAGCGGGTAACCGTGCGTCGTACCCGGTGTGTTCTGGGTCGAGAACAACCAGCCATAGCGGGCTGTGACCACCAGATCGGGAGCGTATTCCGGTTCCTGGGTTTTGATTTCATCCTGCCAGAGCATATGGCGGGTCAAAGTCACGACACCGTTCGGGTAGTCACTGGCCGCCGTCGCGTTCAACCAGGCGACTTCGTCATGGAACTCATTCAGGAAACCCGCGGGAACGCGGGCCGCCAGCCCCAGCGGGTCGGCCTGAGCGCGGGGATTCTTACGGCAGACGACACCGCCGTCAGCCGTCACCTGGACCTGCGAAACCGGTGAATAGCAATACTCCCACTTGCCACGCGGATCGCGGCGGCGTTGCACCATCGCCTGTCCTCGATCACAGGTGGTGATCAGAATCGACTCGTCATCGAGTTTCAGCAGCACCAGGTCGATCGGATGGTTTCCCCGACCCGAATCATGCGGCGCTTCGGCACGGGCAATCGTCTCGGCCAGGTTCACCGGAGGCAGGTGCGGAGCGACCTTGTACGACAGCAACTCGGCAGCCGAATTGCCCCCCATCCAATCGCCCGAGCGATAATCAGCCCGCGGCAGGTAGACTCGGGCGGCACCGTCAGAATCGGCATCGATGAACACGAACTGACCGGCCTTGTCTCCGGCATGCCAGTTCGCGAACCGGTGCTGACGGACGGACAGCCCCAGTCCTCCCCCGACCCAACGACCATCTCGTGACATTTCACGCGGATGGAAGAAGAGCTGATCTGCCAGGTCAAATCGCGAGAGATGCGTGTCGCGTCCCCCCAGGTGACCGTGGTCGCTGACCAGAACGAAATACGTGGAGTCGAGTCGTCCCGCGGCAGCCAGTTCGGAAACCACTTCGCCAATCAGACGGTCCGCGCGGGCGATCGTCCGGCGCGTGCTGCCAAACTGTCCCCGGCATTCTTTATGACTGACCGAATCGGTCTCGGGCATCCAGATGATGGTCACCGGTCGGTTCTGCCGGATCAGGTGCCGAACGGCGAAGTCGGCATTCGCGTCATCGATGTACCGCCAGGCTTCCTGGGCATCGAAATAGGGCAGCGAGCGGGTCATGCTGCGCGTCCACAACGTGGGGGGCATTTCGGTCATGATCGGCAGAATACCGGTCGCCCAGTCTGCGCCATCGGCTCGCAGGTAGTCGTAAACCGCCGGGGTGTGACTGGTCTGCGAGTCACGCCATTGACGTTCCGATTCCTGACCGGACACCAGCCCGATCGAATTAGCTTCCGTTTCATGGATGAATTTGTCGAGCCCTTTCGGGCCCAGGTGCCGTGAACTCCGCGACGGCCCCAGGGGTTCCAGGAACGAGTCGGATTTCAAACGGCGGCGGCTGAATCGCACCTGTCCTTTCAGTCCGTGACGGTCTGAGTAACAACCAGTCCACATCGTCCCGTTGGAGGTGATCGTATCTGAAGGAAACGCCGTAAACGTGTTGGTGAGATGGGCTCCACCATCCACGAACAGTTTACGCAGATGCGGGATGTGCCCCATGGCCGACATTTCCTCGACCACGTCGGGACGCAGTCCATCGACATAGAAGACGACGACCTGGCAGCCCGGCACGGGCTCCCC
>JAFEBR010000424.1 GCA_018242565.1 Planctomycetota bacterium
AAAATCTGGCATGCGAAACTCCAGCTTCGTCATTCGTGCAATAAACGTCGCGATATTCAAATTCCGTTTTCACATCGATTGGTTCGTCATAGAGGCCATCGAGAACTCTCGTCTCATAAACGGTGCCATTCGCATCAGAAATCTGTGCTACAGCGACCAGACTGCCGCGAGAATCCAAAACAACTTGAATCTTCCATTGCCCATCGGGGCTGATTGACTCTCGAAGCACCTCGTGTTGGCGAGGGGAACACCCCTGTGCATTCAAAATACCGGATACCGCCAGAATCACAACTAGCGAGGGACTTGATAAACCCCTCGCCGCCTTCGTAGCGACACAACCAGCCGAAACAGCGCGGCGGTGACACAGCCACGTACTCATCAAAGTCCTTCCCAGAGTCTGAGAAACTCCGTTTTGGCGATCTCGACGCCTGAGGCGTGTGTGGAACTGAATGTCGGCCCGATACACAATTGAACCTGGAAGGCAGATATAAATCAACCATCGAGTGACAAGCTTTCGCTGGAAAGTCCGAGCATGTGCACTTCCGGTGACTGACAGCATGCCAACCAAACCGCTCGGATCAGCGGTTCGGGCGAGTGGTCACGCGACAGGAAGGCTACGGCTGATTTGAAACTGATCGCGACGACAGAGCCGGGGCATGGGGTAGTGTCCGTAAAACAGAAATCTTGGAAAACGGCTACCCCGTTTTTGGAAAGTTGCAGCTTGATCACAGTCCGCTGAAACGGGCTGATCACTGGGCCGTTTTGGCGCAGGTGTTTTGCTTCGGGACGCAACGGACCCGAGCAACCGGCCATACCACGCAATCTGCCCAGTTCGCCAGATTTCGCCGGAGCCTGCAAATCGCATTGCACAATTTGCAAAAATGCATTAATCCACGCACCCCGAAGGAATTGGGGTAGGTTTTATCTCGGCACAGAATGGAATCGAAATGCTCTCACGCCTGGAGCGGAACATCGGAAAACGTCGTCTTTTCGCGGGGCAGGTCGCGTTGCTGATCGCGATGTTGGTACCGATCATCGCCGCGACACTCCAGGGAGCCGACAAACCCAAAGGCGCGGTGCCGCCCCCCAAAAAACCGGCCACGACTCCGAAAATTGAACGGGTCGCCGGCAACGCCCCCTCGAAATCGGAACCGATCGTCGATATCGGATTGCAGGCCCCGGAAGGGTTCAAGGTCACGCAATACGCCGACGATACGCTGGCGCACGACATTTTCTCCATGACGATCGACTCGCTGGGTCGCGTCGTGGTCTCTGGTCCGGGCTATGTCAAAATCCTCGAAGATCGTGATGGCGACGGTCGGGCCGATCACGCCATTGAATTCGCCGACGGCCCCAAATCGGGTGCCCAGGGCCTCTATTTCTACGGCCGCAACCTGCTGTGCACGGGCGATGACGGACTGATTCATTACCAGGACGAAAATGGCGATGACCGGGCCGACGGTCCGCCGGAAACGCTGTTGAAAATCAAGACGGGGGGCGAGCACTTTGCACATGCCATCCGCCGTGGTCCCGATGGCTGGTGGTACCTGGTAGCCGGGAACTACGCCGAAGTCACGAAAGAGTACATCACCGAACCGACTTCACCCGTCAAAACGCCACACGGCGGGGTGATTCTGCGTCTGAAACCCGATGCCACGGGTGCCGAAATCATAGCCGACTGCTTCCGCAACACGTACGATTTCGATTTCGACGCACAGGGGGAACTCTTCACTTACGACAGCGATGGCGAGCCTGAACTTTCGCTTCCCTGGTATATGCCGACCCGCGTGTTTCATGTGATTCCCGGCGGGGAACATGGCTGGTATTCCGAGAACTGCAAGCTGCCCGACTACCTGCTCGATTCCGCGCCTGTTGTGGCTTCGACGGGCCGGGCTTCGCCCGCAGGCGTGACCTGTTACCGCCATACTCAATTCCCCGAAAATTACCGGGGCCTGTTCATTCTTGACTGGACCTTCGGACGCGTGATGCATGTACCACTGGTACGGCAGGGGGCCACTTATGCCCCCCAGAAACCGACCGACTTTGTCACGGCCAAAGGGCAGATGGGCTTTGCCCCCACCGACATCGAAGTAGGAAGCGACGGCAGCCTGTATGTTTGCGTGGGTGGCCGGGGCACACATGGTACGATCTACCGGATTCAGTACGTCGGTAGCGACTCGAGACCGACGCAACCGGCCCTGCTGACGATTGATGACAAAGCCACTGCCGACCAGAAACTGCAGGCGGTACTCGACGCACCACAGCCCACGAGCAGTTGGTCGCGGGCAAAATGGGTTCCGCTGGCGAACAAACTGGGTGCCCAGACGTTTCTCAACGTCGCACTCGATGAAAAGCGCACAACCGCCGCCCGAATTCGTGCGGTGGAAATCCTGACCGACCTCTTTGCCGGCCTGCCAGCCAACGCGGCCGAGATTCTGTCGAACGTGCGACCGCCCGAATTGCGGGCTCGCGCCGTGTGGTCGCTGGGGATCAAGCCGGGGCAGGGGTTGACTGCGTCAGTGATTGGACGCTACCTGGGTGACGCCGATCCGCTGGTCCGACGGCGGGCACTGGAATCAGTGGCCCGGTTCCGAGGCGATCTGACGCCGCTGCTGACCGAAATCGCCAAAAGGACTGACGATACTGACCGCCAGGTGCGGGTGGCTGCAGCACGGGTAATGCCCAACCTGACCACCGAGCAGTTCAAGCAGATGGGGGAACAGGCACGCAAAATCAGCTGGCGTGCGGCCCTGACGACGACGGTGGGCTACATCTGGCGTTCGCAGGCGCAAGGCCAATCGTTCAATGCGTATGGTGTGGAAATCGGTCGTCGAATTCTGGAAGGCAAACACCCGGCGGAACTCAAGCTCGAAGCCGCCCGCGTGCTCCAACTCGCGTTGAGCGACATCGGCAATGAAGAAGCCGGCCCCGTGTTCGAGAGCTACGCCCCCAATGCCGATCTGGAATCCCACGAACGGGAACTGGATCCGCTGCGGATCGCTTTGGCCAAGGTGTTTCCAACCGGCCACCCGCAACTTGACCTGGAATTGGCCCGCGTGGCAGCCATGATCAGCCCCGCGAACGATGAGTTGCAGGCAAAGATCATCGCTCAGATCACGGCTGACAGTTCGCCGATCGACGACATTCACTACTTTGTCGCCGCGGCACGTTTGCCTGCCAACCCCGGCCCCGAGCAGCGGGCCCAGATGGCGGCGGGACTGCTCAACCTGGAACAGAAAATGCGCACTCGCGGTCTGCAAAAAGATGCCGAGTGGAATACGCGCGTCAGCGCCCTCTACGCCGAACTGGTGCTGCATGCACCTGACCTGCCCGAGGCCATCATCAGCGATCCGACGTTTGGTCGTCCGGCGCATGTGACATTATTGTCGCGACTGACCCCCGAGCAGTATTCACGGGCGATCGCCGCGTTCGTGAAAGCGATTCAGGCCGACCCGGACTATCCGTGGAACAACGATGTGGTCTTCGTCGTGGGATATGGCCGGACGCCGGCCCACTACGAACTCGTTCGCAAACAGTATGAGAAGTTTGATTTGCGGATGGCGGTGCTGCTAGTGCTCGCGGAACACGCCGACCCGCAGGATCGCGAACGGTTCGCCGCCGGACTGGACTCGGAACCAATCGAAGTCGTGACCGCGTGTGTGACGGCTCTCGAAAAACTGCCGGCCGCGAAGAACGGTGTGGAACTGACGGCCCTGGTGAAGGCACTCCGCCGCCTGGGAGATCACAAACCGGAATTTGTGCTGCGGGAACGGATTGTGAAACTGCTGGAGCGGAATACGGGCGAGCAGATCGGTTTCGTCTTCGGACCGGCTGGTTACAAGCCGCAACCAGAAACGATTCATAAATGGACCGACTGGGTCACCAAGGCTTATCCGGAAGAAACCGCCCGCCAAATGGGGGGCAATGAAGGGAACTTGCCGGCCCTGAACGAACGTCTGGCCCGCGTAGACTGGACCGCCGGCGACCTGGAGCGCGGGCGAAAGGTGTACGTTTCCCGAGGCTGCATTCAGTGCCACGGGTCGGGAGGCGGGTTAGGTCCCGACCTGGCCGGTGCCACAAGCCGGTTCTCGCGGGAGGATCTATTTATTGCCATTGCCTTCCCGAATCGCGACGTGTCGCCGCGGTATCAGACGACGCTGATCGAAACGAAGTCGGGCCAGGTGTATACCGGCCTGCCCGTCTTCAGTTCGACGGAAATCCACGTGCTGCGAAACAGTGTGAATCAGACATTCAGCATCAAGGGGACCGAAGTCGAATCGATCCAGAAGCTGGCAAAATCGCTGATGCCCGAGGGGCTCATCAAGGATCTGAAAGACGAAGATCTGGCAGACCTGTACACTTACCTGCAGAGTCTGTCGCTGAAGACGGCCCAACTCGACAAAGCCGCCGCGGATGACGATGACGAGAACCTGTCCATTGAATAGCCTCGGTTGTCCACGAATGACCGGCGCAGGTCGAGCGCTCAACGACTCTGCCGGTGAACACTGACCGCCTGAGTCTGAAACAGAAAGTGCCGACGGCCCAGGTTCTCACGTCTGGTCGATAGTCCCTGGAACCGCGGTTGGAAACAGCGGTTAATCTCGGTGGCCTATCGATCCGCACGGCAAATGCACACAAATCGCATCGACAGGTGTGGGCGCTGGTCTGAACGGCCTCACGATTGTGGGCCAGTGAATGCCGAGCGCTGGCGGGACGCCTGCCCTGCCGCGCGCGTGCCTTAGAACCGCTTGAAAACAAACTGCTGAAACTTACCCATGGCCCAGTCGGACAAGTCGGAGCAAAAGTCACCTGCCCAGCGCCGACCGACGCGGCGGTGCAATAATCTGGATGGCAAACGTTGGCTGCAGAATTCTATTTCTGTCTGGAGTGATCTGCGCAAGTCGCCCGACGAACTGCGACTGAAACACCCGGCGATGTTTCCCGCGTCCCTTGCGACCCGCCTGATCGAAACCTTTCTTCCGGACGGACCGCATTGCATCCTGGATCCGTTCGCCGGCACGGGCAGCACACTGGTCGCCGCCGAGCAACTGGGCAAACGGGGCATTGGCCTGGAATTGTCTCCGGAATTTGTCGCCGTGGCGCGCACGCGACTGCTGTTACCGCCGATGCCGAAGCCAGCCAAACCTGCCCCGCGTCAGAAAACCACGCGTCCGCAAGAGCCCGATCGCGGCCAAGCGCCATTACCGTTTGGCGACAGTGAGCGAATCGTTTTGCACCAGGCCTCGGCGACCGATCTGGCACAACTGGTCGCTGTCGAATCGGTCGATCTGTGCGTGACTTCACCCCCGTATTGGAACATTCTGAACCAGAAACGGACTGCCGACGCCAAGGCGATTCGTCACTACGGAAATCTCGACCAGGACCTGGGTACGATTGCCGATTACGAGGAATTCCTGATGGCACTCGCCGAGATCTTTCGGCAAGTGTTCCACGCGCTGCGTCCGGGTGCTCATTGCTGCATCGTGGTGATGGATCTGCGGAAGAAGAACAAGTTCTTTCCGTTTCACAGCGATCTGGCGGCGAAACTCCAGGCCGTGGGGTTCGAGTTCGACGATCTGATCATCTGGAACCGGCAGGCTGAGTACAACAATCTGCGTCCGCTGGGGTATCCGGCCGTATTCCGGGTCAACAAAGTTCACGAGTTCATCTTGCTGATGCGGAAGCCGATCAAGGCTTGAACACGGCCAGTGAGTTGCCCCCGGAAGCGGACCCAGCGACGACTGATATGCAGCGGACCGTTTTCGGGCGTCCCTGTACTTTCTGTCGCACCGAGGGCAGGGGAATCAGTCTTCGATTTCAAGCGTCAACTGATTGTCCTCGGCATCTTCGATGGTGACTCGCAGGGGTGACGACTCGCGGTCGGAATAACGGGCCGGGATGGCGGTCGAGGTTCCATGCACCGTGACGATATAGTCTCCGGGCCGTAAGCCTGCACTCGAATCGTTGGTCTGACAGCGGAATCGACCTGCGGCGTCGGAAATCGCCAAGGCCGGTTCGCCGGGGTCTTCGTCGAGATGAAACGTCAACTGGGCTCCCGCGAGAGGCTCGCCGTGGTATCGCACCTGCCCGTGGGCCGAAACCACATAGCCTCGCACTTCGACGGGTGATTCTGCGCAGCCACTGAACCAGGCGATCACGCCCGCCCACACCAATACGGTCCCCCGAGTCCGCCAACGTCGAACCGCGGACGAGGCCTGCCGGAGCGGGCTCCGCGAATCAAAAGTCGGACAGCACTTCGGTGCCATTTCGACTCCCCAGCCCCTGCCAGGTCCGCAGGTCGATGAAGCTGCTGATGAATTGAATGTGTCCGTCACAGAACAGGGCATTCACACCGCCGGTGTGCAGGCTGTGAGCCGTGACGTTGTGCGACAGGGCATTCCAGAGCGGCACCGTTTTAATGCTGTGTGGAATGCCGCCTCGGCAGTCGGGGGTCTTTTGATCGTTGGGTGGACGGATATGATTGTACATGGAATGCCCGGGGGCGCCGTACAGCCACTTGCTGCCCCGGGTCTGCTGCAGGCCCAGTCCGGCTCCGGAACACTGCGTGGCGTAGTTGGTCAATTCCGGGCCGTTGAAACCGTTGTCGTTGCCCTGCGTGAGCACGAAGCCATTGGTCGGGCTGACCCCATCCCACTTGGTGGGGCCACTCGGGTCAGACTTGACCGTTTCACTGATGCAGACGGTCTGCGAGGTGCCATCAGTGATTTCTGCGATCC
>JAFEBR010000425.1 GCA_018242565.1 Planctomycetota bacterium
AGGGGTCGCTGACTGTGTATCTGGCACAGACCGGAGGCACGGCGGCCGACAACCAAGGCTACACGGCCAACTCGTTGCAGATCGGTGCCAGCGCCGGGACGACGACCCAGGCGGCGCTCGCGACACTGAATGGATTCAACGGCGTCACGACCGGCTACGGGACCATCGTCAACGGCTTTACCAACGTCCTGGGTGGCAACGGGCAAGACACGGTCTACATCTACAACACGCAGCTCAAGCAGGGGGCCTCGATTAACCTGCAAAGTAACCCCGGATCCGCGAGTGATCTCCTCGAGATCGACGGCTCGGCGATCGGCGGTGGCCTAACGGCGATCTTGTCGGGCGCCAACGCGGAAATCGACATCAACAACGGCTACGGCTACCAGGCCACGTCGTTTGCCGGTCTGTTCTACGCGATCATGAAGGGCTCTCAGCCGGTGATTAACGTGGCGACCGGTTCCGGCGCCGGTTACGCGCCCGTCTTGTTCAACGGAACGGCTTTGATTGCCGGCACGCCCGGTCGTGGAGGTCTCTTCAGATTCCGCCCGGCCAACGTGACCGGAGTCATTACGGTCAGTTATTTTACGAAGGTTGTTGTGTGATCGCTGATTGCCGATTTGCACGGAACAAGCAGTCCGGTTGTCCGAAGAACGTCGATCGGGATGAACCCGGTGTGTCTTTGACATCGTCACCCCACAAACCGCGGACTCGATCCGTCGCAATTGTTCGGCGCAGGTCTGCCGACCTCGCCGTAGGCCCGGCAGCAGGCCTCCTGTCCGGCCCTCCATCGCGGGATCGACTGTTCGAATAGTTACAGGATCGGGAACCACGAAATACACGAACCACACGAAAGGAAAAAAGGGGATCCACAGATTTGCGCAGATTGCACAGATTTTTTGATTCACGGATCCGGGCGGATGGTGATCAGGGCGCACGCGGTTCGGCGAAATGAGCCGTCGTGCAGTCCCTGTATGACCAACGACTCCCTTTCGCACGACCCAACGCAGCAGGTACCCCTTTTTTTATCCGTGAAATCCGCGCCATCTGCGGTCTTTTCCCATCCGTAAAACGCCCGACGTGATCGGCGGTCCCTGCATTGTTGCCGACCGCGTTGGGCTGCAGGTTTCGATCCGGTCGGTACCCCCTTTTTTTTCTTTAATCTGCGGAAATCCTGTAAATCTGTGGATAACTCCTTTCCGTAAACCGTTCGACGGGAATGGCAGTCAGCGGGGTGCCGGAAAAACCATCGGCGGGCCGATCGTGTGGGCCAAATCTGTGGGCTGATGACCGGGCCGTTCACGCGGACCGCGGTGCGCTGACAAGTTGGAAACTTGTCCCACGAAATTTAACACCGCGTATTGACATCTGTACACTTCATGCGTATTGTTCATGGTGGATAACTAATAAATAGCAGTGGTGTGTTAGGAGATGCCATGAAAAGGCCAGAAAAAGTGACGTCTGTGTTCGTGCCGCGGTGTGACGATGAAGCCAACCCGGCGACCCGGGCCGAGTTTCGAGCCCATACCCCGGCTCGGTTCCAGGTTCAGGATGCCTCCGGGCAGCAGTGGTTTGAAACCGCCGACCGGCAGCAGGTTGGCGTGGATGAGGACGACCAGGCCTGGTTCTGGCCGGGGATGATGTCCCGTGGCGATCTGATCGTCATTCAAGGCGAATCGGGCGTCGGCAAGTCGTATCTGGTCCTCGACATGATCGCCCGAGTCACCCGGGGCACTCCCTTTCCCACAGTTCCGGGGACTGAATCGCTGCCCTTGGCTCCGCAGGAATCGGGCAAGGTCGTCCTGATTACGCGGCACGACCATATCAAGCGGGTCAGTAAACGACTGTCGATCCTCGGGGCCGACCAGAGCCAGATACACGTGGAAGGCTATATCTCCCGCATGCTGGCCGATCACACCGAATTGGACGGTCGGGTGTTCGATTTGAAGCTCGATTTGCCGAAGCTAAGGCAGGAGTTGCAGGATCTGCCCTCGATCAAGCTGGTGGTGTTCGATCCCTTGTGCGATTTCTGCCAGGGGCCGGCAGAGGTGGCGCAGATACTCTCCGAATTACGGCAACTGGCCTGGACGTTTGACATTCCCGTAGTGGTGACACTGCCGGCGCAAGTGCGATTTGATACCGCAGGGGCGCTGAAGGTGACCTCTCGGTATCGTACGGAGCAGGCCCGTGCCGTGTGGTGCCTGGCGACCCATCCCCAGTTTTCCCACCGGCGGTTCTTTATCCCCCGGCGGATCAACCACTCGGCGCTGCCTCTGGGTGTCGAGTTTCGAATCGACAATCAGGGGTTCACCTGGCGGGGCGATCGGCCGGCTGACCCGGCGGACCCCTTGGGTTGGGAAACGGACCTGCGGCAGTTGTTGACCGAAGTGCTGACGCTGGGGCCCCAGGCTTCTGCGGATCTGATGTATCTGGGGCAGTACAAAGGGTACAGCCCGAAACAGATCCGGGCGGTGGCGTATCGGATGGGGGTAGGAATCCGCAAATGCCCCGGCTTCGGTAAGGATGGAAGTTGGGATTGGTTCCTGCCGGACGTCGAAGCGCGACGAAAAAACGAGGAATCTTTGGAGAAAGCCGCGGAAAATGTAGAAAACGTCGAAGTGGCTTCAGCCGTCACGAAAGACGCGGTGGAATTTTCAAGCGTCGGACCACCCAACGGTGACGACTGGGCCAGGGATCTCGATTCGGCAGCACCCAACGAATCGAAATTCAAGCCCGCGTCGGCTCATGCCAACGTTACGGACACGCGCACGAGAAACACGGAATCTTTGGCGAATGCCGAGGGAAATGCGAATAACGTCGTGATGGCTTTAGCCCCCACGAAAGACGCGGCAGTACATACTACCGCCGCGCCACCCAACAGCGAC
>JAFEBR010000426.1 GCA_018242565.1 Planctomycetota bacterium
AGAATTGCGAACCATGCGCTGGCGGCAATGATCAACCCTCGGTGGATCCCACGGCAATTGCCATGTGCCTGACGTCGATCATCGAATGCCCACGCACAAAGTCATCCACCTCGACCAGCGGGGGAGTCACCTACTACACATACACGGCTGACAAATGCTCCTGCACCAGCAGTGGCTCAACGGGCAGTTGCGTCAACCAATCGAGCAGTGTTTCGATTACCTACACGACAGACCTCGGCAGCAACCCGAATCTATCTTGTACCGATTACCGCTGCCAGACGGGCGGTTGGACGAGCGGCAATGATCCCAAGAAGAACTGCGTCAAAATGGCCCCGACTATCCAGCAGATTCCGCGAACACACCTGGGCGCCGTCGGACTGAAGGAATACGGGGAGGGAATCAAATTCGTTCCCGAAAAAGGCTACACGGTGAAAACGGACTCCGTGCTTTCTTTTCGCGCCGGCGAGGAATCACGCACGGCCAAGATTTTCAAAGTGTTCGACAGCAAGGGCAAGCCGTTGTATGCCGTGGGCTTTGAATTGAAAGAACGCGCGATTGAAGGCAGCGGGATCGATACCATTCAGCCCTTGAAATCGGGGCTGCCCTATTTGTACGAAACGACGATTGGGGTCTACAACGAAAAAGCCCGGCGGATCGAAAGCGTCGACTTGCGGATTTACACGCATGCCGACAAGCGAGACTGATCGGTACGTCTCCTGACCGGTTCTGCCGAATCGCCGCGGGCGGTGATAACCAATGAAGCCAATCAACGCCCAATAACCGTTGGGAAATCTTCTGGACGGAGTCGGGGGCGCCGGCTGCGAGCGCAGCGGAAGCCAACGCCTGGAAACGGCGCAGCGGCGACCAGACTTTCGCGAGCACGGGGGCCCCGTCTCCAAAGACTCTCTGGATCGCTGGACGGCCGCGGCCCCTCATCGGGGAAACTGGGATCGGTCACCGCGTGGATCGAACCTCCGCGCACAACTCGCAGATCGCGAGGAGTGATCGGCGTGGGCAGCTTCGCAAATCCGGGATAGTTAATGCCCCAACTCGACGTCCATTCCAACGCGTTCGAATATAACCCCCAGACGTCGCGATCATACGAAATCCGATCATCGGGAGCGGTTACTCGAACCGGACCAACGAGCCACTGATCGATGTCGTCGAGACTCCCTTCCCGCGAACTTTCCTGGGCGCCCGAACGTGTGGCAGCGACTTCATATTCCGCCTCATCCAGGAGTCGTTTGCCGACTCGTTCCGCAAACGCGACGGCGTAGTCGTAGCGGACATGCGTCAACGGGATCTCGTCCGCAGGCCTGGGGTTCGGCATGCGGTCTGGCAGGAACCAGTAGGGGAGACGAATGGCATCACCAATTGTGGCTTCGGTGGTATCCAGCAGAAACGCGGGGACCCGTCGATGATGTGGAGGCGTTTCCGACATCTTCACCGTTCCCATCACAAAGTCTTCAGTCGCAGGAATCGCCGTCATGTTGTCCGCCACGTCCGCGGTTCGAAACAATGACACATCGGCCAGAATGACTTCCCCCGCGGGACCAGATTTGCGAGTCAAGTGTTCGTAATCGAGGTTTTCACGAGGTTCGGCGCTATCGGGGATGTGGCGGAACACTTCGTGAAACTCTTCGGTTGTTGCCGGATCCCCGACCCAGGCCACTACGAGGTAGTCACCGGGAGCCAGCGAAAGTGTGACCGGCCCTGTTCCCGCCATTTGTGCCCGGTTGGCGAATTCGGGCCTGGGCACTCCGGTTTTGGAATCCAGCGGGATAAACGCGAAACTCGCCTGAGCGACATTCGCCTTGATTTGTACCGTGCGCGTCGCCACATGCTCACGTGGCCACAGAACGGCGGCCACGGCCAGAAGAATCGCCAGACTGGCCACCAACGACAGACTGGCCACAGCCTGATTGCGTCGTGCCCAGCGCCAGCTTCGTTCAACGATTCCAACCGGTCGGGCAGTAATCGGTTTCCCGTTCAGAAAACGCCGCAAATCGGCCGCAAGATCACCAGCCGTCTGATATCGGCGCTCCGGGTCTTTCTCGAGTGCCCGCAGGCAGATCGTTTCCAGGTCACGCGGGATATTGCGATCGAGTTTTCGCGGAGGACGGGGTTCTTCGGTCAGGACCTGATGCAGCAGCACCATTTTCGACTTGCCACCAAACGGCCGGTTCCCGGTCAAAAACTCGTAGAGCATCACCCCTAACGAGTAGACATCGCTTCTACGGTCCGCCGTGTGTCCGTCACCACGGGCCTGCTCCGGAGACATATAGGCAGGGGTACCAATGATTTTGCCATCCATCGTCACGGTAATTTCCGCACCGTCCCGTTTCGCCAGACCAAAATCGGCGATATGCGGCACATTGTCTTGATCCAGCAGGATATTGCCGGGTTTCAGATCACGGTGAATGACCCCATTCTCGTGCGCAAAATGGATCGCTTCCGCCAGCGTCACCAGCATCTCCGAGGCCTGGCGTGGTGTGAGTTGATGTTCACGCAACCAGTCAGACAGATTCGGACCATGAATCAGTTGACTGACGATGAAGATGCGATCGCCTTCGCGGACGACGTCATGCACATGGACGATGTTCGGATGCGACAAATGTGATACGGCCCGGGCTTCGCGGAGAAACAACTGCAGATCAGCGGCCTGCAATTCATCTTTTCGCGGAATCTTGAGCGCAACGAATCGATCCAGACGCAGGTCCTGAGCCCGCCACACTTCGCCAAAATGCCCACTGCCGAGTGATTCCAGCAGTTGGAACCGCCCTTCCAGTTCTGGAAAATCCGGGCTGGCATAAGTGGCCGTGTCGGCGTCAGTGAGATTCAGGCTCGTGCCACACGACGGACACGTAAACGATTCATTCGGCTGGTTCAACACCAGGTTAACAGCGTTGCGGCAGTGCGGACATTGAAGACGCATGCGCGGCCCTCGCAAACTCGATGACAGGTGTTCCGATCCTCAAGAGTATACCACGCGCTCAACCCGGTGCCATCGCCGCTCCGGGCCGAATCCGCAGGATAAGCGCGGCGATTCGAATCCTCGCTCGGTCCAAGCACACTTCGACAGACACGCCGTATTCATTCGCCCCATAAGCACAAAGTGGGTTCCAGGCAATCCAGCAAACCAAAACCGCAGTCTAACGTGAGATCCTCGGGCAACTCTCGGTGCCCCCCCCAACCACTGCAGACACACTCATGGTCAATACGACGCGCCCGATGGAGAGGTCGTGGTCACGGAATCAGTCGCCGGCGGGGTCAATCGCTGCACCAGGATCCTGTCAGCCAGATGATGGGGGATCGAGCGAGAATGGCCATCTCCGAGAACTACAACCCAAATCGCCGGCTGGGGATTTCGAGCCGTGACTTTCAGTTCCTGGCCCAAGGTAAGCACCAATCCGACGACTTCGCAAGCCGGGTTGGGGTCCGAATCGCGGAGAGCCCCCGTGAGTTCGACAGGACTGTCTCCCAAGCCCACGATGCGGGCACGATCGCCAATCCGCAATTTCGAAAGACTGAACACACCGGGCGACCAGTCGGCGATTGAACTCCGCGGTATGGGCTCACCGAGTGGATCGGTATCCGGATGTCCGAGGGCATCGTCAACTTTTTCGACGAGTTGATCGCTGAGCAGGTGCTCAATCTCTTCTGCCGTCGGATGCACATGGTCAACCGCCAGGCCAACATGCTCGACGAGATATGTTTCCCACAAACGATGGGCTCGCTCCAAACGCTCGGCCTCCTGTCGGCCGGCGAATGATAAGGCCACCTGTTGAAATTGGTTTTGACTTGCCAGCAACCAGCCTCGCCGACGCAATCGCCAAACCGCCAGCGCTGTACTCCAACGGGACAGCCCCAAAGAGACTGCAAGCTGATGCAACTGCGCCGCGGGGGATTCCGCGACGGCCCCCTGTTCGAGCAGACACCGCAACAGGTTTTCCTGCTGCGTACGCAGCCTCAACCGCCAATGTCGGACGGATTTGGCAACGATCCCCTGCTGCGGACCGAACAAAAACGCGATCGTGAATAAGCTGCACGACACGGTGACCATTGCTCCCGCCGGGGAGACATCCAGCCAATAAGCCAGATGAAATCCGAAAAGTGACGACAGCCCGCTCGCGATTGTCGAATAGAGAAACATCATCGAGAGGCGTCGGGTGAGTAGATACGCCGTGGCCGCGGGAGAAATCAGCATGGCCACGACCAGAATTGCGCCCACCGATTCGAAAGCCCCCACAACGGCGACGGACAGCATGGCCATCATGGCATACCGAATCAGACGTGGTCGCAACCCGAGGGAGGCCGCCAACTGGGGGTCAAAAGACACAACCAGCAGTTCTTTGTAAAACGCCCCAATCAACCCCGCGATGAGCACCGCCAAAAGCGACATCTGGGCGACGGGGACAGGGAGAGCCCACCGGCCAATTCGGTAGGGCTGACCATTGGCCACTTCCAGCAGATTTCCAAACAAGACGTGCGACGTGTCGATATGGGCTCGGCCGGCGAAGATGCCAATCAAAACCACACCCAGCGCAAACAGCGACGTAAAGACAATGCCGGTCGCGGCATCCTCTTTCACGCGACTGGTCGAATGCAACGCCTCAATCAACAAAGTCGTCGCCAGGCCCGTCAAGGCGGCCCCGCAGAACATTGCCGGACCGCCAAAACTGCCCCCCAGCAACACGACAATCACGATCCCCAGCAACACAGTGTGGCTGATCGCGTCTCCCAGCAGGGCCATCCCCTGAAGAATCAAATAACACCCAATCCAGCCACACACCGCGGAAACCAGAAATCCCATCAACACGGTCATCGACGTGTCGTAAAGTTGAGGTTCCTGCCACAATTCGAGCACGTGCTCGGACAGGCGGAATGGTGGAATAAATTGGGTGAAATCAGTCATGTCTCTGTTCGAAACGGGCCTCCAACTCACGAACGAGTTCGGGCCCCAGAATGTGCTCGATATTTTCGGCGTCGCGCTGTGTATGGTCGATGGGGAGGTTGATTTCATCGGTCAGAAACTGCTCCCACAATCGATAGTTGCGATCAAGCTCCTGAGCGCGACGCAGTCCCGCGTCAGTGAGCCGCGCCTGATCCCCCTCGAGTTGAGCCCAGCCACGACGCATCAGCATCGAAAATGTACTGCGAATCTCTGCTGGCGTTTCCTGGCGCAGTGTTGCCAGTTCGTTGATCTTGACGGCGTTCGCACAGCCGGCCAATGAATGGTAAATGCTCTTCAACACGTTTTCTCGCTGCGTGCGCTGCGACTGGCGACGACGCCGGATCGCACGCGAGGCGACACCATATCGCGGACTGAAGAGGTACATGCCGGCGAACACCAATGCTAACGTCAAAACAACAAATGGTCCGGTCGGGTAATGTGAGTTCAGAAAACTGACACTGAGTCCCACCATTCCGGAAAACACACCGAACAACACCGACAGAATTACCACGGACCGCATGCGGTCCGTGGCCAACAGGGCAGTGGCGGCCGGTGTAATCAACATGGCCGAGACCAGCACCAACCCCACCGCCTGAATGGCGATGACGACGGCGATTGCCGTCAACCCCATGAGCAGGTAGTGCAGCGTTCGAACCGGAACACCAATCGTTGAGGCAAATCCTTCGTCAAAACTCGCCAGCACGAGTTCCTTAAACAGCGCCATCACCAGGCCGACGATCACGAGAGACAGGGCCCCCATGACGTATAAATCCCGCTCACTGATGGCACTCGCCTGACCAAACAGAAAACCGTTTAATCCACTCTGATTCCCCGCCGGGATCCGCTGAATCCAGGTCAGCAGCATGGTGCCGACACCGTAAAACCCGGACAGGACCAACCCCATCACGGCATCCGATTTCAGTCGGGTATGACGACGGATGAAGCCAATCAGCCAGCTCGCCAGAAAGGCAGACACCAACGCCCCGGAGACGATCCACCACGGATCTTTCCGTAACTGCACCAGATAGCCAATGCACACGCCGGGCAGAACCGCATGCCCCAGACTGTCGCCGAGCAGCGACATTCTTCGCAGGACGATAAAACAGCCGAGCGTCCCCGAAGAGATGGCTAACAGCAACACGCCGAGAGCGGCCGTCTGGACCGCCCGATCCTGAAAGCTCCAGAACCGAACAAATTGCGTCCAGGCATTCGACTCCATCAAGACCAGGGGAAAGTGCAGGAACATAATCGCGGGCCGAGCAAAAGAGTTAACGGCGGGTTCCAGCAACTTGTTCAGCCGCCTCAGACAATATCGTCAGGCGACCGCCATAGGTTTTTTGAAGCAACGGTGTCGTGAAGACTTCTTGCGTGGGGCCAAAGGCCACCAACCGCATATTGAGCATGAGCATGCTGTCGAAATACTCAGGTGCTGTCTGCAGGTCATGGTGCACGACCAGCAACGTCCGATTCTGGCGCTTCAACGTTCGCAGCAATTCGATAATCGCTGCTTCAGTCGCGGCGTCAACTCCCACAAAGGGTTCATCCATCAGGTAGATGCGACTGTCTTGAGCGAGGGCGCGGGCGAGAAAGACTCTTTGACGCTGCCCGCCCGAAAGGTTTGCAATCTGCCGATCCGCAAAGGCCGCCATGCCAACCTGCATCAGGCAATGATCACACAATTCGCGTTCGGCCTTGCCCGGGCGTCGAAACAGCCCCAGTTTGCCGTAGGTTCCCATCAACACGACGTCACGCACCGTGACCGGAAAGTCCCAATCGACGCTTTCCCGTTGAGGAACATAACCGACAAGTCGACGTTGGCGCGCCAGCGGTTGACCGTAAACCTTGACCCACCCACTTTCGGCGGGCATCAACCCCATGATCGACTTGATGAGCGTGCTTTTTCCCGCTCCATTGGGACCGATGATCCCAATGATCTGACCTTCCGGAAACGACACGTCGATATTCCACAGGACGGGCTTCTTGTCGTAACTGACGGTCAGGTCGTGGACTTCGATCGGTGGTGGATTCGGAGGTACAGCTGTCGTGGACATTTCTCACTCAAGGACGCAGCGCTTCAACGATATTCTGCATATTAGTGCGGATCATTCCCACGTAGGTACCAGCCGGCGAATCGGGAGCTCCCAGCGAGTCGGAGTACAACTCGATTCCCAGTTTGGCATGGCTGTTGGTGGCGACACGCTCGATCGCCGCTCGCGGCACACTGGTTTCGGGAAAAATCGCCCGGATCTTACGGTTGCGAATCAAGTCGATTGCGTCGGTGATGGCTTTCAGGCCGGCCTCGGAATCGGTACTGATACCCTGAATGCCCACGACTTCGAAACCGTAAGCCCGCCCGAAATAATGAAACGCGTCGTGGCTCGTAATGAGCACCCGTTGCTCAGCCGGCAACTGTTCCGCCAGAGTGCGACATTCGCGATCGAGCGACTGCAATTCGGACACATATTTCGCGGCCCGAGACTCGTACTCAGACGCGTGCTGCGGATCCGATTCGGCATACGCCCGGGCAATCGTCTGAGCCACGATTTCCCAGAGTTGCACATCAAACCAGACATGCGGATCGTGCATGCCGGCCGAATCACTCCAGGCGAGCAATCGGTTCTCTGGAATGTCGCGTGTCACCGCGACCACGCGCTTCTGGTGCGACAATGACTCGAACAGGTCCGCCATTTTCCCTTCGAGGTGCAGCCCGTTGTACAGAATTAACTGAGCGGATTTCAGCCGCACCTGATCACGGGCCGTGGGCTGATAGAGATGCGGATCAACCCCGGGTCCCATCAGGGCGGTCACTTCCACCAGATCGCCGCCAATCTGGCGAGCCGCATCGGCCACCATTCCGGTCGTTGCCAGGATCTTCAGCTTGCCATCATTCGGAGTCGGAGGAGATGTTGGTGCCGAAGTCGAACACCCGGCACTGGCCAACACTATACAGAACAGCAGACGGGCGCTGTGAACAACTCGAAATGTCCGGCACATATTCCACTTAGGTTCCACTGGCGGTAGAATTCTCGATTATGGTTACCCCGGGCCTATTTGTCAACAAAATCGAACAAATAGTTTTGACTGGTCAAAAAAACGAGAGATCCATGGCAAGCCTGACCGTCGAGAATTACCTCAAGGCCATTTTGCAATTGGCGGCCGCCACGAATTCGGAGTGGATTTCGACCGGTCAGTTGGCCACCAGTTTGAGTGTGGCCCCCGGGACAGTGACGAGCATGCTGAAAACGCTGTCCGAAAGCGGACTGGCCGCCTACAAGCCCTACGAAGGCGTTTGTTTGACGAAAGCAGGCCGCACCTTGGCTCTTCGAGTGTTGCGCCGGCACCGCCTGCTCGAACTGTTCCTGGTCAAAACGTTGTCGTTGACCTGGGATCAAGTTCATGCCGAGGCAGAGAACATGGAACACTCGGTCAGCGATATGCTGATCGAACGCATCGACGAATATCTGGGACGGCCGGAAACAGACCCGCATGGCGACCCCATCCCCTCAGCGGACGGACTGATGCGCGGCAACGCAACTGCGGCCGTCCCCCTGTCGACCTGCCAGGCGCTCAGCAAGGTCCGCATTGTCCGCGTGCTCAATCAGCAACCCGATTTTCTGCGATACCTTTCAGAAACCGGACTCGAACCAGGGGCCACCGCCCTGGTGGAATTGAATTCCATGGAGGGCGGACTGATTTCCGCAAAAGTTGGCCGCAAAACCGTCTCACTGGGGCATCAGGCAGCCGAACAGTTACTCGTAGAGACAGTCCCGCAGTAAGACGGCCCCTCGATTGCGTTTGCACTATGCATCG
>JAFEBR010000427.1 GCA_018242565.1 Planctomycetota bacterium
GCTTTCTCCAAATGATCTTTCAGTTGCACTCATGGTGAAAGCCGGATCCGAAAGTCTATTACTCGGAGCAGACTTGGAAAACACGGCTTCGCAGGATTTTGGCTGGAAAGCGGTGTTGCAATCAACGGTGCGACCAAGAGAGCAATCCAGGGCATTTAAGATTTCGCATCACGGCTCATTGAACGGGCATCATGCCGATGTTTGGACGTCCATGCTTTTGCCGCAGCCTATTGCTCTGGTTACGCCATTCGTATCTCTCCGCAATCCGCTGCCAACCACATCCGATGTCGCACGAATTAAGGCCCAGACAACACAAACTTATTGTACGACCTGGCCGGCATCGCAGAAGCCCCCGCGACGGCAAGGCATCGATGGTATCGTGAATGCGGCCACGAAATCGCGTCGGGCGCTCGCGACATCGGGCGGTCATATTCGCCTTCGCCTCAGGTTGGACGATCCGGCCGCAGTGCCAACAATTGAATTGTTCGGTCGCGCAAAGCAGTTATAGCGTTCCCGTCCAACGTCTGACGCGACTCCGGAATCACCGACTGCAATGCCGCCAAACCGTGAAGGGCACCCCCACCTTTCGCTGCCCACGGACGAGAACACGAGAGGAATATTGCCGGAGTGCCCCCGCCGGGTCTCGCGACAGGTGCTGATCGTAGAATCCGCGATCGATTCCCGAAAATTTCCGGCTGCCTCGGACTCGCAGAACTCATAAGAGATGGGAGGCAAGTTGCAGCCGAGCGTCCGGCAAAAAGCGGCAGAAAAGGCAGTCGGCTTCAGCCGACCTCACTTTACTTTTGGCACCCGCTTGAGCTGGTGATCTGCCATCCCATCGAGAACCCCGCAGAGCCGGCTTCCCGCCGGTTTGCGTTTTGACTGGAGATCATCGCCGAACCCCATCAGCCAGCACCGCCGGTGTGTTCCGCAAGAGTCTGATATCGCGGCCCACCGGGTGAATTTGTTGGCATGGGCAAGTCGGTGATCGGGATTTGCCTCGGTCACACGGCACCGTTAGACTTGAGACTCTCTGCGGTCGCACTGCGACCGGTTCTTCGCAGGTGCTGCCAGATCGAACTGCCCGATCCTCTGGAGTCAGACCAATGATCTCGCAAAAAAATCCACTTTGGTCGCTGCTCGTCTGCCTGTGGTTTTGCGGCACACAGTTCGGTACGTCCCCCTGCGTTGCCGAGCCACCGGGGCCTGCCACACCCTCACAGAATTCCAAGACACCAACCAGTTCGGACGACGCGGCAACGACCGCACGACCAACCGTCGATTCCCTCGGAGATCCGCTCCCCGAGGGGGCTCGGCGTCGCTTTGGAACCTCGCGGTTTCATCCGCCATCGAGTGTCTCGGACCTGGCAGTCGCGCCCGATCATTCGGTCGTTGTCAGCCTGGGAAATCACTTGATTGTCTGGGAGGCCGCCACCGGAAAAGAACGCTGGCGCACCAGCGCCGACGAATTCCGAGTCCCCTATCGTGGCGCCGCATACGGAGGGTACCGCCTCACCTTCGCGTCGAACAGTTCCCGGTTTTTCACTCCCGGTCCGGGTCGTTCGGTCGTTCGCTGGGATGTCGCCAGCGGGGAACAGAAGCAGATCATTTTTGACGGCGGGAACTCCGCTCCCCACGCCATCGACGTGACGGCTGACGAGAAATTGCTGGCATTGGGCGACGCCAACGGGGTCGTTGTCGGCAACGATGAGGGGGAGATTCTCTTTCAGCTTGCCAACCAGCCGACCGGGCCGGTCACTGACGACGACAATGATCGCCTTGCGTTCGCGGGCCATTACAGCGATTGTCGTTTTTCGCCCGACGGCAAACTGCTGGCGGTCGTGACCAGCGATCGTCCCGAGGAGTTGCGGTTGTATGATTCGAAGTCGGGTGCAGAAGGCCAAAACATCACGCTCACCGCTCGAGCCGTCCGCTTCGCGTTTTCCCCGGATGGCGAGCGATTGGTCGTCACCGAACGAGACAGCGCCATCCGGGTGTACGAGGTGGCTTCGGGACAGCGCGTCTGGGCCCGCGTCCTGGAACTCAAAAACCCTTTCGAAAACTACACGTCGGCTGTCGCGTACAGTCCGAATGGCAATGTTGTCGCCGTCGGTGCGACCGATCACAAACTGCATCTGTTTGATGCGGCTACCGGGGAACCGGCCGGCCAACTCACCGGGCACGCGTGGTATCCCTGGGCGCTCGCCTTTACGGCCAACAGCAAAATGCTCTATTCGTCGGGATGGGACAGTGCAATTCGCCGCTGGGATGTGGCTGCCCGCAAGCAACTGCCCCTGCCGGTGGGCATTCGCGCCTCGGGAACGGCCGCCGCCTCTCCCGACGGGCACTGGCAGGCGTATGCCGATGACACAGAAGTCATTCGACTGATCGACGCGCTCACCGGCCGGGAAGTCCGCCAGCTTCAATTGCCGAACACGACCTACGAGTGCCTGCAATTCTCGCCCGACAGCCAAAGTCTCGCTGGCGGAGGCACACATGGCGATCAGGTGCATGTCGCCGTCTGGACAGTCGCCCAGGGAACACTACAGCACCGCTGGGACTGGCCCAAAGGCAAAGATCCGCACTCGACTGCGGCATCGCTCTGCTTCTCGCCCGATGGAACGCATTTGGCCGCCAATGTTTTCCGGCAGTCCGCAGCCTGGATCTGGGACCTGACCAGCGGTCAGCAACGGCATCAGTTCGCGCATCCGCAGGTCTACGGAGTTTCGTTCAGTCCTGACGGCCAGACCCTGGCGACCGCCGGGTGGGATTCGACGGTTCGATTTTGGGATGTCACCTCGGGTGAACTTCGCCGCGAGGCTAAGCTGACTAAAGAACAACCTCAACGCGGCGATTTGCGGATGTACGCCGTCTGCTTCGCACCGGAAGGCGGGCTGTTCGCGACGGCGCACCTGGATGGCCGAGTGCGCGTCTGGCAAGCGGATACGCTGCATTTGCGATCGGAGTTTAAGATCCCGGGCCGATTCATTTATGGTGCCATCAGTTTTTCTCCTGACGGACTGTGGCTCGCCACGGGCTCCGCGGGTGGAAAGGTCGAGTTATGGGACCCATTGACCGGAGTCAAGATTCACGATGTTGGCGAGCATCAGGGTTACTGCTACACGGTCCAGTTCGGACGCAACACCAGCACCCTCGTGAGCGGTGGCAGCCAGGAAGGCCTTTGCTATGTCTGGGACGTGCGACCGACCGAACTTCCAGAGGAAAAAGACCCAGCCCAACTCTGGAATCAGTTGGCCGGCGACGACGGCGGCAGGGCATTCGCAGCCTTGTGGGCCCTGGCCGAGCACAAACAGTCGGCCGTGTCGCTCGTGGCCGACAAATTGCGCCGCGTTACCGAAGTCGTCGATCCCGTTTACGACACCGAGGGTCTCGATGACGACGAGCGCGATCGCATCACGCGATTGCAGCAGCGGTTGGCCGCTGGCGATGCCGAGATCGAGCGGGCGCAGACCGTGCGGAGGGCCGTGGCCTTACTCGACTTGATTGATTCGGCCGAGGCTGATCAGCTCTTGCAGAACCTGGCCAAACGAAATCCGGGAAGCGCTCTCGACCGAATTGCCAGCCGCGCTTTGTCCCAGCGCCGCCTGGCTCGGGAAACGGTCCCTGCCAAGTAACCCCCGATTCGAGGTCTCGCCGCGGAGAGTGGACCGGTTCAATCGGCCCGCCCCTGGCAGTCCTGGGCGTGCCAATCCAGCCCATTTCGCGTAAAATTCCGTAAACGGAGACCACCATGAACCGCATGATTCTGAAATCCAAAGTGGGAAGCGATGGCGTTCTGCAGGTCGCTATCCCCTTCGGCCTGGCGAATGCCAACCGAGAAGTGCAGGTGACCATTGATCCAGCCCAGCCTCGAAGTGACGCGCCGTCGGACTACAGTGCGTGGCTGGATAGTATTGCGGGCCGTTGGCAAGGGGATTTTGAGCGGCCGCCGCAAGGTGTCGCTGAAGAGCGAGAGCCCCTTCAGTGACGTTTCTGCTTGATACCAATGCCTGAACCAATCTGCTTCGTCAGAAAAACGGGCCTTTGCGGCAGCACTTAAGCATTCACTCCGAACGGGAGATCATCCTCTGTTCAGTAGTCATCGGCGAGTTGCTGTTTGGCGTTCACCGCAGCGGTCCAGCGAATATCGCCGGAAACCTTAAACTCGTTGATGAACTCCGCGAGCGATATGTCTCGCTTCCATTCGACGACAACGCCGCCGAGCACTACGGCAGGCTGCGCGCCCACTTGGCCAGCCTGGGGCAAACGATCGGTGCGAACGATTTACTCATTGCGGCGATTGCCGTGGCGAACGGGTTAATATTGATCACCCACAATCTCTCGGAGTTCAGCCGAGTACCGGGTCTGGTCGTCGAAGACTGGCAAATTCCTTGATGGAACTTCGCCCTTTGGCTTAGAGGCTCACCCGAAATCGAAGGGGAAATGGCCACCCACCCCAAGCTGAATTCATCAGAATTTTGGAACCGCGGAACCGGGACAGTGTCGCGGGGAGCGGCTTCGTAAAGCAGGCAATGCCCCGAAGCGGGGCAACCCGGAGAGGATTCCAGCAGATTGGGCGGAATCGCCGGCTGCTCAAGTCGTACGTCACACGGAACCGGCGACAACTCGGAAAGAGTTGAACTCTCCAGCCCAGGAACCGCCGCCTCAGCGGCTGACCCTGGGAAACCGCCCCCAAAAAAATACCGATCCTGAAGGGGTCGCATGTCCGCTCTCGTTATTCCCAAAGGTATCGCTCATCGTATGCGGCAGCCTATTTCTGCAATAAACGACGCGAATCCTCGGGAAAGGTTTCCCCGTGGTAGTGATCGACCTGGTTCCGGATGTATTCCTTCAAGCCCGCCCGCTGGGAGGGACTGATGGAACAAGCCGCGCAGCCGTGTTGCCAATAGAACGCACCCAAACTTGGAAATTCGCTTTTAATCCACGACGACGCCCCTTTTTTCAATTCGCCAACGAGCTTCGAGACGCCGAGCATTTTCGACAGTCCACACGCGATGTGTACGTGGTCTTCAATGCCCCAGCAAAATCATCAATGGACAGTCGAGGTTGTCACAGATGCCTTTTGGATCAACGTGGACGCGCTCGCGAATCGCCAAGTCCATCAAAAAAGGGCCGCCGTTCTTCATTGAAAAGACAATGTGGAGGCCAAACTGCGTCAACGACTGCGACAGGGTTTGCCCCGCAAGCAAGTTCCCCGGTAACGGCTTTATGCGCCCCTGTCAGGGTCGGACTTTTTGCGCGAGACGTCAACTTCGCCAACCGGCGTTCGACCGATTCCGTTTCGTTCATTTCCAGTCAAATAAGGGCCGAACGTCCCAACTCAGCGACACGGCGAACGTGACGCAAGAATTGCGACCGCGCCGCGACCGCTGAGATCGCTGCACCGCATGGTCACGCTTTCCGTCGATAGGCATCGAACAGCTCCGAAACCAGCACGCCGCGAATCTTCATTCCGGTCGTCTCGCAGGCTTCGATTTCGACATTTGTCAGGTTGAGATTGCTGAACTTGGCGCCACTGAAATTGATGTCGGTAAATTGAGCCTTCGACAAATTCACATTCGTGAACATCGCCTCTTGGAGATTTACGTCATCGAACACCGACTTCGAAAGGTTGGCGTTATTGGCTTGCAGCGGTTCATTTGTGTTCTGGATTTTCATAGACCTGCTCTTTATTCCTGACGACCAAGATTCGCCGGGCCGCGGCCAACAACATTGATTCAAGACACCGCGCGGCCCGCGGCTCCGACTGAACCGTTGATTATTTGGCGGTTACAGGTCCATTTCAAGAATGCGGTTCACGAAACACTCACGGGACAAGTCAACAGTCTGGCGATTCCGCTCGAATTCTGAGATTCTGCTCACCAGGCAGTAACCTGCCCCTCACTCACGGCATCGAACCTCAGACTGCCGTCCCCAACCCGTCCTCTGATGGGCAACGTACCGATGCTGCACAAACTCCTGCTCCTGCTCCTCGTCAGCCTGGGTCCCCTCGCGACAGCCCAGGCCGCGCCGCCCGCTGCGGGTTCCAAATCGGCCACGAAATCCAAGTCAGCCACGCGCGCCGCCGAAAACCGTGCGGGCACTTCGGCCACAGCCCCAACCGTGGTCGAAGACATCGAACCGGTCCATCCCGGGGTGTTCCTGTTGCGTGATCCGCTCGTGCAGCGGGAATTGCAACTCACTCCCACACAAACGACGGCTGCGGGCGAACTCGCCTCGGAATTCAACGAGGCCATTTGGCGCTTCCGCGACGCCCGCATTGAATCCCCCGAAGCCCAGCGCGAAGCCCGCCTCGTGAATTCCAAAATCGAGCCGCGATTACGCGAACTCTTGAGCCCGGCTCAATTATCCCGACTGGAAGGCATCGGACTGCAAGTGCAAGGGGCCTCAGCACTTGGTTACGTCTCCACAGCCCAGAAACTCGCACTCACGGCGGACCAGCGGCGCAGCATTGCCCGTATCGAGGCCGCGTCTCGCACCACGTTGCAAAAACTCCGGACCGAGGCGTCGGGAACCGAGTCGGCAGAGACGAGCCGTCTGTTCGAAAAACGCAGCCGGGAATTCCAGCAAGACCTGCAGGCCGTGTTGACCGCCGGGCAGCGCGACCGCTGGCGGGAGTTGGCGGGCGCTCCGCTCGAACTCCGCCGCCTGCGGCCCCTGACCGCCGAGGCGCCCGAACTCCGGAATGTCACCGCCTGGATCAATACCGAGCCCTTCGAACTGCGGCAACTCCGCGGAAAAGTGGTGGTCCTGCATTTCTGGACCTTTGGCTGCATCAATTGCATTCACAACTACCCGTCGTACAAAAACTGGCTCGAGAAATTCCCAACACGCGACGTCGTCCTCGTGGGCGTGCATGCCCCCGAAACCGAAGGAGAAAAGGACATCGCGCGGATTCGGGACAAGGCCCAGGAAAACGGCCTTTCTTTTCCCATCGTGGTCGACAATGACCTGCGAAACTGGCAGGCCTGGAGTAATAGCATCTGGCCCGCCGTGTACGTCATCGATCGCCAGGGACTCGTCCGCTACTGGTGGTATGGCGAACTCAACTGGCAGGGGGCCAAGGGGGAGCAGTTTCTAGGCGACAAGATTCGCGAACTGCTCGCCGAGAAGTAGAGGCCAGACGCCGCGGCCAGATCCATCCCACGAACGGCCCCATCCCGACGTAAAAGCCGTCGCCTGAATGGTGGGCGTTCCTTCGGACTGCCAATGTTGGCCTGCGATTTGCACGCCCGAGCGCGGCCTGTTAATTTAAGAGGGCAAAGACCGGGCTATCCCAACGTTCTGGCACTCCGCCAATCTGGAACCGCGGGGAAACCCGCCCGACACCGAGCCAAGACCGATTACGAACAAGGCTTTCCCAGCCAGATCAATTCGAGTCGTGTCTCGAACCACGGGTGAAGTTTGTACGTCACCCAGTGTGTCCTGGAGATTTTGAAGTCGTGCGCTGGGACTGGCTGATGCGTGCCAGACCAGCAGCGGATTCACAGATCCGAGCACGCGAGAGGTCTATGAGAATCTGACGAGTGACTTTCAGGGCGTTTTCCCGGATTGACTTGCCCCATTTCTGGGGCAGGAAGGGCGAGCAGTAATTCGATCATGACGGCGATTCTTGGAATTTCTGCGTTTTATCACGATTCTGCAGCGGCGCTCGTGGTGGACGGGCAGATCATCGCGGCGGCCCAGGAAGAACGATTCTCTCGCGAAAAGCATGATCACCGCTTTCCGCAACACGCCGTCGAATTCTGCCTGAAACAAGCCGGCCTGACTCCCGCCGATCTCGATTTCGTGGGGTTTTACGATAAACCCATCACCAAGTTTGAACGCCTGCTCGAGACTTATCTGGCCTTCGCCCCCCGCGGTTATGTGTCGTTTCGCCAGGCCGTCCCGCTGTGGCTGAAACAGAAACTGCACCTGCCCCGCGAGATGAACGCGGGGCTGAAAGGACAGTACCGGGGCCGGTATGTGTTCACCGACCACCACGAATCGCATGCAGCCAGCGCGTTCTTTCCGTCTCCGTTCGAAGAAGCCGCGATCATCACATTCGACGGCGTCGGCGAGTGGTCCACAACCTGCTGGGGAACAGGCCAGGGCAATCGACTGCACCTCGCCCAGGAAATCCGCTTCCCGCATTCGCTGGGTCTGTTGTACTCGGCTTTCACCTATTACACCGGATTCAAGGTCAACAGCGGTGAATACAAGGTCATGGGCCTCGCGCCCTATGGCGAACCCAGGTTCAAGGATCTGATCTTCGAGCATCTGATGGATTTGAAGGCCGATGGCTCATTCCGTATGGACATGAGCTACTTCAATTACTGCCAGGGGCTGACGATGACCAGCGACAAATTTCATCGCCTGTTCGGCGCGCCGCCGCGTCAGCCCGAATCCTCGCTCACTCAACGGGAAATGGATCTGGCCGCGTCGGTGCAGGCGGTGACCGAGGAAATCATGCTCCGCACGGCCCGCCACGTTCAGCAACAGACCGGCATGAAAAACCTGGTGCTGGCCGGCGGTGTGGCGCTCAACTGTGTGGGCAACGGCCGCATCCTGCGCGAAGGACCGTTCGAAAACATCTGGATTCAACCCGCCGCGGGGGACGCCGGGGGGGCCCTGGGGGCGGCCATTTTCATCTGGCATCAACTGCTCGACAAACCGCGGACCCCCTCCGCCTGCGATTCGCAGCAGGGGTCACTGCTGGGCCCCGAGTTCGACGACGCAGAAATCACCCGCGACCTCGACGCCCTGGGGGCCGTCTACACCACGTATGCCACCCACGAGGAACTGTGCGATGCCGTGGCCCATCTGCTTGCTCAAGAAAAAGTGGTCGGCTGGTTCGCCGGTCGGATGGAGTTCGGTCCCCGTGCCCTCGGTGCCCGCAGCATCATCGGCGACGCGCGCAGCGACAAGATGCAGTCGGTGATGAACCTGAAAATCAAGTTTCGCGAATCGTTCCGGCCATTTGCCCCCTGCGTGCTGCGCGAGCACGTGCACGAGTATTTCGAGATGCGCCCCAACGAAGACAGCCCGTACATGCTGCTCGTGGCGCCCGTCCGCGAAGAAATTCGCACTCCCGTGGCGGCCGGTCATGACCAGGCCTTCGGCATCGAGAAACTCAATTTCTGTCGATCGCAGATTCCTGCCGTAACCCATGTCGATTACTCGGCTCGCGTGCAGACCGTCGATGCCCAGCGAAATCCACTGTTTCACACGCTGTTGACCAAGTTCTATCAGCAGACCGGTTGCCCCGTGCTGATCAACACCAGCTTTAACGTACGCGGCGAACCGATCGTCTGTACTCCACGCGATGCGTACCGCTGTTTTCAAGGCACCAATATGGATGTGCTCGTCGTCGGAAGAAAACTGCTGTTGCGCGAAAACCAGCCCCAACTCGATGACGCGACCCGGGCCCAGTATGTTGAACAGTTCAAGCTCGATTAACCCCCCCCTCCTGGAACGTCGTCGAGCCCCCTCGCACCTGACATGCCTCAATTAGAAATCAAGAACGCGACATGAGCCTGATTGATCTGCACTGGACACCGACCGATCGACAACTGAAGCAGTTTGGCGGCATCTGCCTGATTGCACTCCCGGTTCTGGGCTGGGTGGCGACCGGCAGGCCCCGCAGCGTCGAGGCGGCGAACATTCCACTGCTGGCCAGCCTGGCCGGTGTCGGGCTGCTCTTCGCGATGGCCGGTTTCCTGAAACCGCAAATCCTGAAATGGCCATTCGTGATTACCAGCTTGATCGCATTTCCCATCGGCCTGGTGGTCAGCGAGGTCGCCCAGTTGCTGATCTTTCTGCTGGTCTTCACGCCAATTGCGCTGATCTTCCGCCTGATCGGTCGCGACTCGCTGCAACGGACGATCGACCGGCAGGCCAGCAGTTACTGGCAACCAAAACGCCAACCCCGCGACCTGCGCAGCTACTACCGTCAGTTTTAAGTGGCAATCTCGCGCGAATTTGGCCAGGTCGCTTCACGCCCCGTGTGCTGGCGAGGCGCGGTGCCCAGCGGGCCTGACGGCTCCGTGCGATCGCACCGCGCGTCGTGCTGCCCCGGTGGTGACCTGCCCCTGGTTCACATACAATTCGAGCCATGAATTCGCTGGCCCTCGGGTCTTTTCTCATTGCCTGAAACTAACCACCTGGATCACAACGTGTCGCCTCGCACTCGGAAATTGGCCTACGGCCTGATCTGCTGTCTCCTCTGGTCGACCAGTTCGCTGTCCGCTGCCGAATGGTCGGTGCCTGTCGCCGGCAATTCGTTTCGCAGTGCGCCCCATCCCGAAGGTCGCGGCTTGCGTCGCGGAGGCGTTCTTGCCTGGGACGACCCGACCGAGGAATACGTCATCTACTTTCATGTAGACCGCCCGGCAACACTGGAATTGCAACTCGATGCGCGGGTCCCAGAAGGCCAATCGAGTCTGACGGCTCATGTCGATCAGCAGGAACTTAAGGCGCCCCTGACCGGGCCCGAATTCGCGCTGCACCAACTGGGACGCGTGGAACTCGCTCAGGCCGGATACGTGCGGGTCGCTTTGCGAGGGACCACGAAGACGGGCAACGTCTTCGCCGAGATCCGCAACTTGAAGGTCACGTCCGACACAGCCGACCTGGCACTGGCCTACGTGAAAACGAATGACGGGAACATGTTTTACTGGGGGCGGCGTGGCCCGTCGGTCCACCTGTCGTACCAGACTCCCAAAGACGTCCAGCTTCAATGGGGCTACAGCGAAATCACGGTCCCCACCGGCCAGGACGTCATCGGCTCGTATTTCATGGCGAATGGATTCGCCGAGGGCTACTTCGGGATTCAGGTCAACAGCGACAAAGAACGCCGGGTCTTATTCTCGGTCTGGAGTCCCTTTCAAACCGACAATCCGCGAGACATCCCAGCCGACCAGCGGATTGCCTGCCTGGGTCGGGGCCCCGATGTCCACATCGGCGAATTTGGGAATGAAGGGGCCGGCGGACAGAGCTACCTGGTGTTTCCCTGGAAGGCGGGCATCACGTATGCCTTTCTGACCGAGGTCAAACCGTTCGGCCCGGAGCACACCGATTACACCTGCTGGTTCTGCGATCAGGCCCAGCAGAACTGGCGGCTTGTCGCCAGTTTTCGTCGGCCGAAGACAACAACCCACCTGAAGGGCTTCCATTCGTTCCTGGAGAATTTCAATCCTGCGACGGGACATCTCACCCGCCAGGCGCATTATGGCAATGTCTGGGTGGGCGATGTTTCCGGAAAATGGCACGAGTGTACCCAGGCCCGCTTCTCTGTCGATGCCACCGGGGGTGGCCGACACCGCCTCGATTTTCAAGGAGGTGTCGTGGATGACAGCTTCTATTTGAAGAATTGCGGCTTCTTCAACGAAACCAGCAAAGCCGGCACCGTGTTCACTCGCCCGTCACACGCCAGCCACCCACCTCAACTCGACGTTACGAAACTGCCCCGACCGTAACGCGTATCTACGCCAAGTTGGGACCTGTCACCCGGCACGGCCAGCCGACCGCGTTCAGAACCTTATCGCGCACGCCACCGCCCCGCAGAATAGAGTCGCGCTCAAGGCAGATTTGTCAGGGGAACAGACTCACTGGGGCGTCGACTCACGTGCCAGCGCTCAGCCGTTTGCTCGGCGGCCTCAGATGCAGAACTGGCGCCGTCACGCAGACCCGCGCCCCACGGAGTCGTGAACGACAACTTGTGTGCTAACCAGGCGAATGGCATCGATAGTCCGTAACTCAAATAATACGCCGACCAATAGAGGCCGCCGGTGCGATAGGGAGCCAGGGCTTCGTCCCGGGCCGACAGACGCCGCGGTTCACGGACAGCCTGCGAAACCGCGGTCTCAGACATCTGGGCAATGAAGGGACGACGCAATTCCACCGGAATCATTTCCGCAATGATCGAGGCCAAAGTCCGTTCGAGAATCGGGCGCAACGGCTTGTCGAGCCAGTCAGGAAACGCGGGGCAACGCAGTTGAAAATGTTCGAATTTGACCTGCACCCGGCGCGCGGCCGCCGGGGCCGGAGGTTCGACAGTCGGTCCACCGATCAAATGAATTCGGCCAGTGATCCGGCCATGAAACGAGACTTCCAACGGCCAGTCGCCATCCTTGATGAACATCGTGCCGCGTTTGAGTGTGCAGGGAAAGCGGAGCATCAGCTTGGGGACTTCCGCCTGAAAATGCAGCCAACTCGCTCCCGGTTCGACCTGTGATTGCACCGTGATGGGACCGGCCGATTCAATCGCCTCCAAAGCATGTAGCGTCACATCCAACTGGACCTGCAAGAGGCGTGGTCCGTGGCTGAACGTTGTGGCCAGCAACGGTTGCCGACGGTTGGCGACATCTCGCACCAGGGGAGCGAAATCGCTGAGCTCAATGGAAATTCGGGCCATGACACAACCAATCGGACACGGAGAGTCGGCGGCGGCAGCCTCGGCAGACAATCCGCCAGACTCCCGGAACGCAAATCTTTGCCCTTCGATCGTAAGCCGTCCGCCCCCCCGCGTGCCAGTGGTGCCGTGTTCGATTGTGCGGTGTTTCAACGTGAATCACCGCGCAACGTGCCGGCCGAAAAACCGTAACACCACCTGCCTGCCCCGAAGCGAAACTCGGAAACAGCATTGAACTGGCAGACGAATCGGATGACAATGTTGCTAACACCGAGCGACCCGCTGGCCGTATGGCCAACACCCCTCATTCTGGCCGGGAGATTGCGGCGATGGAATTATTCGGGACCATGCTGTTCAAGAATCTGCTTACACTGATCCCGATCCTGCTGGCATATCTGGTCGTTTTCGTAATTGCACTGATCCAATGGAATAAATTCCCGCGCCCGTCCCTGCTCGTGATCATTGCGACTGGGCTTTCGCTGGTCCTGACGATCGCTTTTCCGTTGATTCAAACCGCCCTGATCGCACAACAGCAATCGGGCAGAATTCAAGCCGGGGAACTGGCCACGCTGATGTCGGGCCTCGCATTTGTCTCCAGCCTGCTTAGGATCGTACCGCTGGCCATTCTCATCAGCGCAGTGTACGCCGGCCGCCAGCCTCCTGAGACCGAATCATAACCCCGGGCCAGCCTGGACCAGAGGTACTGGCATAACTCGGCCGAGTCACCCCCCGGGTCTGCCGGTTCCTTCCCGAGGCGGGAGTCGGCCTTCGGAAAATGCCAAAATCGCCCCTTGCATCTGTATGTACTCACACGTATACATTGTATACATACATACACAAAACAAACTCAAGGGGCGACGGCTTCGTGCCCAGGAGTCTGCGCCAGGCAGAAGCGGCAAAATGGAAATCTTTGGAGGATTCCCGGGAAAAGGACCGGTTTGAAAACGTCGCGGCGGCAAGAGCCGTCACGTTACCCCCGGGTTGAGGTAGCAAACACGTCATCCGCGAGAGATTGCCTGGCGGGGTCGGTTCGATTGGGCGAGGCGGTGGTTCAGGGTTCGGTTCGCCACGTCTTGGCAGATGCCGAGACGACGGACAAATCACCCGCCAATGAGAATTCAAAAAATTGGAATTCTTTGGCGAAACTGCGGAAAAAGCAGGGTTTTGAAATCGACATGGTGACCGGAGTCACCACGTGTTAAGCCAGCAGGGGTCGCCCCCTCGTGTTCCCCTGCCAAGGCCGGATCGGTTCGGTGACGCCGCGGCCGAAGCCAGGACGACGGACGAATCACTCGCGAACAAAAATTCAAAAAATTGGAATTCTTTGGTGAGACCGCCGGAAAATGCAGGGTTTGGCGGCTGGCAGTGAGTTGCCTGGGAGATCAAACGCAGAACGGGAGCCCCGCGGATCGCGGCGTTTTAATTCGCTGAAAGACCGGTCCCGAACTTAAAAATCGGCACGTCGCCAACAGCCGTGCAAAGCGTGGGACAATGTCCCCACAGCCATTTTTTGTTCTTTGGCAATTCGAATTTTAGAGGGCCCCGGCCCGCGTCTGCGGCGTGAAGCCGACCATAAGCTGGTGCGTGCGACCGGCAAAGGAAGCACCTTCTGGCTTGCGGGCCGACGTCGGGCCTACGCATCGACGACTGCGGACGATCGTCCGCAAAAAATCAAACTGCTCCAGAACTTCACGTAACCGCCGGACACCGGTCGCCAAAAAACGTGAAAATTGGAAATCTTTGGCGCAACCGCAGGAAAACAAGGATTTTGAAAACGTCGTGGCGGCATCAACATCCACGTCACCACGCACTGAGACAGCGGGAGTGGTACACGCGAGCCTCCTTGCCCGAGTCGGCTCTCTACTGTGACGCGGCAGTCTAAGGTTAACTCCCTCACGTCTCGGCGAAAACCAAAACGACGGACGAACCACCCGCCGACGAAAATTCAAAAAACTGGAATTCTTTGGCGAAACCGCGGGAAAATGATGGGTTTCGCGGGTGGCGGGTTGTTGTTCGGGAGACCAATCACATACGGGAGATATGCGGCCGGAAGGGCGGCGGGGTCGGGAGACCCGCGCCGAACGGGTTCGGGGCCGAACATGTGGTCGGCCACCGAACGGAACACGCCGATTAATCCTGGGAAAAAAGTCTGCTGCGGGACCAGAATCCCGGTCTTGCACCGTTTGCCCAGATTCTGGTACATCACCCGCCTCAACCGGTTGGCGGTTGGCTGTGCGCTGGGGGGATGCGCGAATTCGTTTCAGGGATGAACGCCGCACGTGAATAGCCTAACTCGACTTTTCTTTCCGTTTGTCTGGCCCAGTCGCAAGCAACTGCTGCTGTCTTTTGTCTTCGCGCTGCTCGTGGCCGTCATGTGGGGAGCGACCCTCTCGGTGTCGTACCCCGTCGTCAAAGTGCTGCTGCAGGGAGAAACCCTCAGTGAGCATATTGAAAAACAGATCGCCGAGTGCGACGCGCAGATCAAACGCTCGCGCGAGCAACTCGAAGAATATGAAATCGCCGTGCTCAACGCCCGGCCGGTTGACGTCCCCTCCTGGGACCGAAAAAAATCGCGTGCCGACAGCAAGATGGCCGAGGCTCAGCGCAAGCTGGCCGTCCTGCGCTGGATCGAAGTCCGCGTCGTGCCCCACGTACCGGGCGATCGCTTCTACATGTTCACCATGATCATGGGCCTGCTGCTGGTCCTGACGGTGATCAAGCTGATCTGCATGTTCTGTGAAGAAATGCTGGTGGGCAGCGTCGTGCAATTGACCGTGATGCGGGTTCGCAAAGCCTGCTTTCGGCGAGTGCTGGCGCTCGACTATCAGACACTGAAAATGCACGGCACCTCAGAACTGATGTCCCGGTTCACCTTCGACATCGAAGCGCTGGGTTCCGGATTGGGCCTCATGGGCGGAAAAGTTGTCCGCGAACCGCTGAAGGCCATTGCGTGTCTAGGCTTGGCATTCTGGGTGAACTGGCGGCTGATGACGCTGGCCGTACTGCTGGTCCCCATCGCCGGAATCGTCTTTCATCGCCTGGGCAAAATGCTGAAAAAGGCTTCACAGAAGTCGATGGAAAGCGTGGCCCGCATCTATAAGGTGCTCGAAGAAACCTTCGAGGCGGCCAAGATCGTGATCGCCTTCGAGGGTGCGCCGCGCCATCTGATTCTGCACCACCGCGAAAGCAAAACGTTCTATAAAAAGTCGATGAAAATCGCGACCGCCGAGGCCCTTACCAACCCGGCCACTGAAATGCTGGGGATGACGGCGGTGGTCGTGGCCATGTTGCCCGGAGCCTACCTGGTGCTGCGCGGCACGACGACGATCTGGGATATTCAACTGGCCTCCGAAACCCTCGAACTGGCCGACTTGTCGCTGCTCTATGCCTTGCTCGCGGGTGTGTTCGACCCGATCCGCAAATTGTCGAGCGTGTTCAGCAAAGTGCGTCGGGCGGGAGCCGCGGCGGACCGCGTATTTGAACTGATCGATCTGAAAACCCAGGTCATTGAAGCCCGCAATCCGCGGCCGTTGCCGGCCAAATTCAAAACGATCGAATTCCGCGACGTCGGCTTCACCTATCTGTCGCTGGGGCACACGCGGCCCACGGTGCTCGACAATGTCAACTTGAAATTCAAGCGGGGGGAAGTCATCGCGGTCGTGGGCGAAAATGGCTCGGGCAAATCGACCCTTGTGAATCTGGTGCCCCGATTCTTTGATCCCGATCGCGGCGCTCTGCTCATCGACGGCGTCGACATTCGCGAAGCCTCGCTGCAGGACCTCCGCAGCCACATCGGCGTCGTCACGCAAGAGACACTGCTGTTCGACGACACGATCTACGAGAACATCCGCTACGGGAATTTCCGATCCACGGCACGCCAGATCGAGAAAGCGGCCGAGCAGGCCTATGTCACCCAGTTCCTGGCCCAACTCCCCGAGGGGATGAAAACCCGCGTCGGGGAAAAGGGCGGCAGTCTGTCGGGTGGCCAACGTCAGCGAATCTCGCTGGCCCGCGCCATCCTGCGAAATCCCGACATCCTGATTCTGGACGAAGCCACGAGTGCCATCGACTCGCTGAGCGAACGACTGATCCACCAGACTCTGGAAACATTTGTCCGCGATCGGCTGACGTTCATCATCACACACTCGGTCACCGAGAGCATCCTGCAACTGATCACCAGCATCGTGGTGATGGAACGCGGCCATGTGATTGCCCAGGGAACGCATACCGAACTGCTGCAGTCGTGCGAAACCTATCGCCGTCTGTATCACGCCCGCAGCCAGGGAATTTCTGATTCCACCGAAACAGATGCTGTCGCTCCCAAAGCGGCCTGAAATCGCATGTCAGACAGGTCGAAATCGCGGAGCCCCAGCGAGGCCCCGCAACCGGCGATCGGTGAAAAACTGAGGCGTTCAGGCAGCCTGCCTAAATTGGCAAGAGTTTAACAGACTGTCGAACACGTTTTTTGGCAGGCAGTCAGGCGCTCGAATGCCTGAGTTTCGGTTGTTGAAACGACGATTCACAGGCGGAGCGATGCAGCGCAGGTTTTGATCGAGGTGCTGCCTGCATTTTACGCAATTCAGCAGGTGTCCCGGAGCTTGGGGAACTTTCTCAAAACTAAAAACCGGAAAAATCGTTATAATTGACAGTTGACTCTTAACCGGCCCAATGCGGATAATATCAGTTCGACAGGTCGACTCGTGGCCGGCGCCCGAAAGCGAATCCAGGAGCAAGCTTCGGAATCAACCGCCGTATAATAACACCAGCCACGAAATGAGTTCGGCGACGAAACTGTTGAAAGCGATTCGACACGCGGAGAAGGAACGGATGCTGTCCCAGCGTAACGCCAGTTTGCTGCCGCGAATTCCGCACGAGCAAGTCCAAGCATGGCTTAAGAATTGCATGGGGCCGTTTTGCTGTTCGTATGCGTCGGGTCGCTCGAGTCCCAGGTCGTGAGTGCAAGGAAGTACCTATCCTGTTGGTTCGTTTTGAGGGGGAGTTTTCTGTGAATAGCAGCTACCAAGACCCATTGACGTTGTTGGTTGATCAAGGGCGGCAGCGCGGTTTCATTACGTTTCAGCAGGTCAATGCGTATCTTCCCGACGAAGGGGGCAGCCCGTCGCTCGTCGAAGATCTGATCCTGTCACTCGACTACTACAAACTCGACCTGATCGAGGATCCCGACCAACCCCGCGCGGCACTCGCCGTACGTCCTGCCGAGAAGCCCCTCGAAATGTCGGGTGCCGATAACATTCGGCCCGACGAAGCCGAAGAGATTCCCCCCGCCGCATTGTCGTCGCGCGATCCGGTCCGCATGTACCTGAGCCAGATGGGGAACATCCCCCTGCTCACGCGTGAACGCGAAATCTATCTCGCCAAGAAAATCGAAGTCAGCCGCAAGCGGTATCGCCGGTCGCTGATGGAATGTCACTTCACGATGACGGCGGCCCTCGAAATTCTCGAGAAGGTGATCGCGGGCGAACTGCCGTTCGAACGCACGCTGCGCACGAGCGAAACAGAAAACGTCCGCAAAGAACAGATCCAGGGGCGGATGCCGCACAACATCCCCACGATCAAGCATCTGCTCGCACAGAATGTCGCCGACTTCAACCTGGTGATTTCGCCCAACACCAGCCCGACCGAACGCCAGGAAGTGCTGACCCGGTTGACGATCCGTCGTCGCAAGACCGCCAGCCTGCTCGAAGAACTCAGTCTGCGGACGCAGCGCCTGCAACCGATCATGAAGCGAGTTTACCAGATCGCCGCCCGCATGGATGAACTCGAGCAGACGATTCGTGATTTGCGCCGGTCCCGCCGCAACGTCGACGAAATGCATCGTTGCGAACGCGAACTGCACGACCTGATGCTGATGACCCACGAGACGCCCGAAAGCATGCGGGCCCGGATCCGCACGATTCGCGCCCGTTTCGCCGTCTGGACGGAAGCCAAGCAGGAACTTTCGGGTGGCAACCTGCGACTGGTCGTCTCCATCGCCAAGAAATACCGTAACCGCGGCTTGAGCTTCCTCGACTTGATTCAGGAAGGCAACGCCGGGTTGATGCGCGGTGTTGAAAAGTACGAGTACCGCCGAGGCTACAAATTCTCGACATACGCCACGTGGTGGATTCGCCAGGCGATCACGCGCGCCGTCGCTGACCACGCCCGCACGATCCGCATTCCGGTCCACATGTTCCAGAGCATTTCGACGCTGAAGTCGAAGAGCGAAGAACTGCGACAGAAAAAGGGTCGCGAGCCCACGATGGAAGAACTGTCGAAGGCCGTCGGATTGTCGCTGGAAGAAACCCAGCGGATCATGAAGACCTGGAAGCACCCCATCAGCCTGGATACTCCGGTCGGGGAAAGCGAAGACAGCGCCTTCGGCGACTTCCTCGAAGATGGTTCAGAGCACACGCCGTCCGAATCGGCGATGCACAAACTGCTCAAAGACAAGATCAACCAGGTCTTGAAGAGCCTGACCTATCGCGAACGCGAGATCATCAAGCTGCGCTACGGCCTGGGGGATGGCTACAGCTACACCCTCGAAGAAACCGGCCGGATCTTCAAGGTGACCCGCGAGCGAATTCGTCAGATCGAATCCAAAGCGCTCCGCAAACTGCAGCACCACACGCGCCGCAATCACCTCCGCGGGTTTGCGGAAAACTCGGGAAGTGAAGAACAGGTCCCCGTCGCGGCGGGGGCAATTGGCGACGAGGGTGAAGAATAATCGTCGCCAGTCCGGCAGCGATGTGCACCCGTTAGAATCTCACGAGCGCTCTCCCCCCGAGAGCGCTCGTTTTTTGTTGCCGGTTGGCGAGACTGCGCCGCGATCAAAACTGCGGCTGTGGTCAGGAAAAATGGGCTAATCAGCCGGGTTTTCAGTCACCACGCGGGAGCAGGCAGGGCGCTCCAAAAGCGCTCCACCGGGAACAAAAGTTCACAAGACCGGGGAATTGGCCAAGTCCCCGAAAAGAAAAAACCCCTCGAATTCCCTTGGAATTCGAGGGGCCACAAAACATTGCCTCGCAAGAACTTACAGAAGTGCCC